>NZ_DBHHGF010000004.1:0-148279 GCF_057238325.1 Olegusella sp.
CAACTTATCAGGCCGGATGACAGCTCTTAACAGATTGTCATCCGGCCTTTTCCTAGTGAACTATCAGACTCATGTGGTGGCTACATACCGATCGTTGTCAAGTGATATGTTTGTCCCCTCTGCATGAGAGAAGACATTCGTAAAAATCAGCATTTCTTAGAGCGAAGAGGGGTCAAACGGTAAGTTATTTTGGCTGTCTGAGGGATACCTAGAGGGGCGCAATACAGTATTGCGCACGCATATTCGCGGTTTTCGGCGCCCCCTCATATCCCAGTACCTCAATGTGAGGTTTTCATATAGCACTCCCATTTGAGCATTTTCATATTGAGCCGCGTATTTTTAAAAAAATATCGAAAATGAGAATTCTTGCGGGTAAAAGCATTTCCGCTTACCGAATGTACGCTTGACCTGATACCATATTCAAGCTCGCTAACCGCGTGTAATGGAGGCTGTATGAGCCGAGTGAAGCATCACGAAGACATTTTTTATCGTCTGATTGATGATTTTGGTACCAACGTTGTTGCTGCCGCAGACCTGTATAAAGACATCATTTACAATTTCTCGCCCGAAAGTGTGCGTGTGCAGGAGTTTCGCGATATGGAGCATACTTGCGACGCATGTGTACGTGCCATTATGGTTGAGCTCGCGCAGTCCTTTATCACGCCTTTTGATCGTGAGGATATCGCAGCATTGGCGCACAAAATGGACGATATTGTTGACTCCATGTACGGGGTTGTTCAGCGTCTAACAATTTTTCATGTTGATGAAGTACGCCCTAGCGCTCGGGATTTGGCAGACATTACAGTGAACTGCACCCACGAGCTCAAAATTTTGTTTGAGCATTTACCTAATTTCAAAAAAGACAAAGTGGTTCGTGAGCAAACCGAAAAGATTAAGCTTCTTGAGGATGACGGTGACGACACCTATCACATTGCCCTTGGACATCTCTATGACGGTGGTATTGATACTGTTGATGTTATTAAGTGGAATAAACTCTATGACACCATGGAAGCAGCTATTGATGCCTGCGAGGAATGCGCCTATGTAGTTGATGGCGTAGTTATAAAGAACGCATAGCCTATGTTTAGTCCACTCCTCATAGCTGTCCTGATTGCTGCGACAACTTTTGAACTCATCAACGGCTTTCACGATACAGCAAATGCTATTGCAACGACGGTCTATACCCGAGCTCTTACACCTACTCTGGCTATTGGCATGTCGGCTGCAATGAATTTTATCGGCGCTCTTACAAATGATTCGGTTGCGTTGACGGTCGCGCATGGCCTAGTGAGCACAGACCTGCATCTTTATGCGATCCTTGCAGCGTTGATTGGCGCTATTGTTTGGGACTTGTTTACTTGGTGGCGTGGTATTCCATCAAGTTCTTCTCATGCACTCATTGGTAGTTTGATTGGTGCCACGATAGTGTTTTCGGGTTCACTTAGAACCGTTGAGTGGGGAAACGTTCTTGGCAAGGTTGTTATCCCTCTTTTTACTTCCCCGCTCATAGGTATGCTCATTGGTTTTTCAGTGATGCATCTGGTGTTTGAGCTTTTTGCGGAGTGGCCTCATGCCAAGGCAAACGGTCTGTTTCATAAGGCGCAGATTTGCTCGTCGGCGTTTATGGCATATTCGCATGGTTGCAACGACGCCCAAAAAACGATGGGTATTATCACCCTTGCACTGATTGCCAGCGGCCTGCAGCCTGCGGGTTCTGATGTGCAGCTTTGGGTCAAGATTTTCTGTGCAGCGACAATGGCGGTGGGTACCGCTGTAGGTGGTCAGCGTGTTATGAAGACGGTTGGCCAAGGCGTGACCAAGCTTGAGCCTGTGATGGGTTTTGTGTCCGAGACTTCTTCAGCTATTGCCATCCAAATCATGACGGCGCTTGGTGCCCCTGTATCAACAACGCAGGTTATTACGACCTCCATCATGGGTGCAGGTTCTGCTCGTAGTATTAAGAAGGTTCGTTGGGGTACCGCGCGTTCCATTATTGGCGCATGGATACTGACGCTGCCTGCAACCATCGCTCTTGGTGGCGTTTTTGCATTTGTTGTAGGGATGTTCCTTTAATATGGCGCGCATTTTTGTTATAGAGGATGACGAAGCAGTTCGTATCCAACTTACAATCCTTTTGCAAAACGCAGGTCATGAAGTCATTGTGCCTTCGTCATTCAGTCAGCTTGCAACAGAAGCCATTAGGTCTAATCCGCATCTAGTCCTGCTTGATCTTGGCCTGCCAGGTACTGATGGTCAGTATGTAGCGCGCGAATTGCGTCAGCGTTCTGACATCCCCATTGTGGTTCTTACCAGTCGTGCAAGTGAACTCGATGAACTCATGAGCCTTTCTTTGGGCGCAGATGACTTTATTGCCAAGCCCTACAATGGGCAGGTTTTGCTTGCCCATATTGACGCGATACTTCGCCGTACTCAGTCTGCTATGGAAGTAGGACGTAGCATAAGCTGGAAAAACCTCACACTGGATGTGCTGCGTTCTACCGCAAGCCATGAAGGCAAAAGCGTTGAACTTACCAAAAATGAATTGCGCATTCTTGAATTGTTGATGCGTGGTGAAGGTGCGGTTATATCGCGCGAAGAACTCATGGAAGCACTGTGGGACTCCGATAGCTTTGTCGATGACAATACTCTCACGGTCAATATGAATCGCCTGCGACAAACTTTAGGGCGAATTGGGGTAAAAGATTACATCACTACTCATCGCGGGCGAGGATATTCTGCATGAGTCCTCTTGATTATCTGCGTGCCCACCTCGCAAGTACAATTGCCTCACTTGCTGCATCGGCGTTGCCTTTTTTGTTATTACAGCAGATGGGTCTTGAGCATGACCCAGCCTTGCTCATTTCTCTTTGCGTATTTTTCTTTTGCTTGCTGTCGGGTTTGAGTAATTATGCACGTGAGAAAAGCTTTGTAGATGCGTTGATACGTCTTTCTGCAGAGGATGTTGATCCTTTTGTCAATGCTACACAGCTTGGCTGTCCGAATTTCGCTGAAGGTGAGATTGCCTGGCAGGCTATCAACAGGCTTGTCCGTGTAGCGCGGAACAAGATGGGCGAGCAACAAGCTCAAACTGCTGCATATCGTGAATATATTGAGACTTGGGTGCATGAAATTAAAACGCCTTTGGCGGCCCAGCGGCTTATGCTTGAAAACTTACATGACTCGCGCCTGCGTCCCTATGCACAAGAGCTTAGTCGTGTGGAAGAATATGTTGAACAAGCGCTTTTCTTTGCGCGGAGTTCATCGGTTGAGAACGACTACCTTATTCGACAGTGTGCGCTTGATGATTTGGTGCATGCAGCGGTTAAATCTCGTGCGCGAAACCTTATCACTTGCAAGATACATCTGGATTTTCAAGGTTTAGGAGATCCTGCGCCAGTAGTACCTTGTGATTCCAAGTGGATGATTTTTATTTTGGGGCAGCTTATTGATAATGCGGTGAAGTATTGCGCAGATACACAAGGGTATCCTCGAGTTCCGAAACTTTCTTTTTCTGCCCAGATGCTGGATAAAGGTAAGGCAAATGAGAGAGTAGAACTATGCGTTGAGGATAATGGATGCGGTATTTCTCAGGCTGATCTTCCACGTATTTTTGAGCGCGGCTTTACAGGAGATAATGGTCGCCAGCATTCACGTTCGACTGGCTTAGGACTGTATCTTGCTTATACCCTCTGTCACAAAATGGGCCTTTCTTTGCGTGCGGAAAGTCTGCAGGGGGCTTGGACAAAAATTATTATTGGCTTCCCTCGTCAAGGTTTAGATGAGCGTTTATAGAGATGCCTGCACCCGTACGTAGCATTTTCAACTTACAAAGATGTAAGGCAGAGGTCACCTCCTTCGATGGCAGTTACTGATGAGTCACGACATTATGTTTGTTGCAAACAGAGAGGCGACTGCCAGTGTTGGCAGCAGAAAGGGAAGCTGATGATTGCACACAAACAAGAGGTAGATGCGGGCAAGCACTTTTCTAACTCAAGGGATGTTGCTGGTCTCACAATAAATAATGTTGCTATGAGCAGTAGTGCCTCCGCAATTTTGCAGGTAAACAATGTTGAGAAGACCTACGGAAACAAGGACGCTATTACTCGTGCGCTTGCAGGTGTAAGTTTTGCTGTACAAAAAGGTGAGCTTGTGGCCATTATGGGTCCTTCTGGGTCGGGTAAGTCTACCTTGCTAAATTGCATTGCTACTATCGATATGCCTGATTCGGGCACTATTTTAGTGGGAGGTCAAGATAGTTCTCGTTTGTCTCAGCGCAAGCTTGCAGATTTTCGTCGTAAGCATTTAGGCTTTATTTTCCAGGATTCCAATCTTCTGGATGCTTTGACTGCATACGAAAATGTTGCATTGCCGCTTTCTATTGATAGAGTGCCTGCTGCAGAAATTGCGTCTCGTGTGGAATCTGTTGCCTCTACTTTGGGCATTACAGAGGTCTTGGATAAGCGTCCATCTCAGATGTCGGGAGGCCAACGCCAGCACGTAGCTGCGGCCCGTGCCATCGTTACCAACCCTGATCTTATTCTGGCAGATGAACCCACCGGTGCCCTCGATTCTAAAAATAGTCGTGTCTTGCTTGAGCGTCTAGAAAATTTAAATCGTGTCCACAACGCAACTGTGCTGATGGTGACCCACGATGCCTTTGCTGCAAGTTATTGTCGCCGCGTCATATTTATTCGTGATGGGCGCTTGTTTACCGAGCTGAGGCGTGGAGAGGCATCCCGTCGCGATTTTTATGAACGCATCGTTGAGGTGGTTGCAACGATTGGCGGTGGTGCTGATGCTCGCTAAGCTTGCTTTTGGCAATATCAGGCGTTCTGCACGCGACTATTCAATCTACTTTGTGACTTTGGTACTGGGCGTAGCGGTGTTTTATGCCTTTAACAGCATTGCGGTTCAAGCGGATTTTCTTGACAAAAGTGCTGCCGAAGGCGTGCGCAATATGGAGACCTTCATTACGGGCTTGACGGTGTTTATTGCCATCATCATGGGTTTTCTTATGGTCTATGCCAATAATTTTCTTATGCGTCGGCGCAAGCAGGAACTAGGTTTATATCAGGTTTTAGGTATGAGACGCTCTCAGGTGTCTTTTATTATTACCTTCGAAACGTTAATGGTCGCTTTGATTTCTTTTGTGGTAGGCATCTTGGTGGGGATGTTGCTCTCCCAACTTTTGCTATTTATGACTGCAGCGCTCTTTCGTACTAAAGTGACCCATTTTCACTTCTTCTTTTCTACCAATGCGTTGCTTATCACCTTGGTCAGCTTTGCGTTGATTTTTGTGATGATGGCGCTGCTTAATCTTTATAGCCTGCGAAAGCTCAAGCTTGTCGAGCTGATAGCTGCGCGTCATCAACAAGAGCATATGGTTGTCAAAAGTGTGCCGATTTCGGCTGTGCTCTTTATGCTTGGCTGTGGATTGGTGGGAGTTGCCTATTATCGTCTGTTGACTTGGGGATTTCCTGGTTTTAATTCTGGAGCAAATCCCTTGCAGTTTATTGTGACTACCGTGATGGTCATCGTGGGTACGGTTTTGGTATTCTTTGGTCTCGCTACGGTGGTTACCTCATTGCTTCGTAGGTCAAAGCGTTATTGGCGCGATCTTAATGCCTTTACGATGCGACAGGTAGACTCTCAGATTAATTCGGCCTGCATGTCAATGGCGGTGGTTTCTCTGGTGCTGTTTTTGGCAATTACTTCAGTGACAGGTGGTATGAGTATATGTTCAGCGCTCAATGAGATGGCACGTATTTCTTCACCGTTTAGCGCCTCAATTAAAGTGATATATACTCCCGATGCGACAAAGGTACTAGATATCCAGCAGATTGCTGCAGGTGAAGGAGCAGATCTTGCATCTGTAGGTGCTACTAGTTTGTCAACGCTGTACCGCACTGACAAAATAGTAAGTGAGCACACCTCAGTTCATCTTTCTGATATTGGGGATAAGCTTGGGATTGAGTTACCCGATGCATTTAAGTATGCCAATGCCAATACGCTGGGTATGTTTGCAATGAGCCTGAGTGATTACAATTCGACTCGTGAGATTTTGGGTATGCCAAAGATTCAACTCGCAGATGATGAGTATGCAATTAGCTGTACCCTCAGCGGTATTGAGCAGTTTTACAAAGAGATGCTGAGGAAGGGTTATGACCTTGAGGTAGGAGGACGCAAGCTTCATGCATCCAAGCTTGGCTTGATAAGTGATCCTTCGGCTGCTATCGAGAATTCTCCAATTGCAATAAATCCCGGCACGCTCATTCTTCCCGATGATGTAATAGAGGCAGGGACGCCTTATGAGACTGTGTTGAATCTTGCTTATACCCAGCCAACAAAGCAGGCAAATGTTTCAGTTAAAAAGGCGATTGGAACCCTAGAGCAGTTCCAAGCTGATAAGGGCAAGGCAAATCATGTAGTTCAGGTAATGAGTCTCACGGCAACCGAAGCGGCGCAAAATGGAAATACACTATCTGGCCTAATTAGTTATTTGGCAGTATATATCGGATTTGTACTAGTAGTAAGCTGCGCTACTATCCTTGCAATTCAACAGCTTTCATCTTCTGCTGACTCCGCTCCCCGCTATCGCACTTTGGCAGAGCTTGGTTGTCCAGATAGGCTCCTACGTCGCTCGCTTGCTACTCAGATTGGTGTGTCATTTATTTTGCCTTTGCTAGTGGCTTTGGCTCACTCACTATGTGCACTCAAAGTTGTACTCAAGTTGATTGAATCTTTTGGCTTTGTGAATTTAGCTTCAAGTTCCACCTTGGTACTCGTGATATTCGTGGTGGTATACGGCGGTTATTTATTGGTGACCTATGCCTGCTCGCGCGGATTGATGCTTACAGTTATTGCTGAAGGCAGACATGCATTATAGTTTTTAGTGCGGAGATATCGCAAGCAAATGTGTATCAAAAGGGCCAGCCATCTCGACTGACCCTTTTTACATAAGAAGTGACTTAGCTTATGGAGCAAAACGAAATCGGAGGTAAAATGTTAGGCAGTAATAATCTCTGGCATAGTTGAAGCAAGTTTGGTAGCAAGAGACTCTTGGCATTCGTAGGCTAATCCCACTGCAGGACCTACGTGCACGCCAATTACAGGACTTGCTGGCGTTACCATGACCTCTTTTCCGATGATAGGCTCGATACACTCCGTTGCCCATGTCTGTGCAATGTCTTTGGCGCCGATGTAATGGACGGCGACGTTTGCCAATCCCTTTTCATGGATATCGTGCTTGAAGGTGTCAACAATCTTTTGTAGAGCTTTCTTTTGAGTTCGCACCTTCGCATAGGTTGTTGCGATACCGTCTTGTACAGTGAGGATGGGGGAGATACGAAGCACGTTACCTAGAAGTGCCGAAGCCCTTCCGATACGTCCGCCTTTTTCTAAAAACCTCAGGGATTCTGGTACAAACAAAAATCTTGTTGACAAAATACTTCTTTTTGCGGCTTTGACACAATCCACCAGGCTGCCACCTGCATCTCTACAGGCACATGCAGAAATAACAGGCCAACCCAATTCCATGCAGTTAGTCATACTATCGATGAGCGCATAGTTAAATGATGGATGTCTTTCAGATATCTCCCGTGCAGCTCTTATCACGCTTTCCAAAACTCCGGACATTTTATTGCTAATGAAGATACCCAAGACCTCTTTTCCCTCTATGGCAGCCTGCTCAAGTGCAGTTTCTACAGCGAGCGCAGAAGGTTGGCTTGAGGTGGGTATATCGTCAATCATCTCGTATATTTCAGAATAAAAGGCATCGAGATCCATTTCGCCTTCGCTGTAGCTAGTACCACCATGGTTGACCATTAGGTTAAGTAAGCAAATATCTAGCTTTTCCCTTAAAGCTTTGGGGATCGAAGACGTAGAGTCGGTGATGATGCGTATCATGGGCTTAAAACCTCTCGTATCTATAACACGGCAGGCTCTGTTGTTGCAGCCCATTTTGATACTGAGAGATTTTAGATTCAAGCTCTTTTTTGCTTTGTTTGTTAGGGCGAAACGTAAGTGTTTTACCTGCACCGCTGGGATAAAACCTTCCTCTTCAATTCGTTTTAGAAATTCAGCGTTCTTATTTCATATTTAAGTTTTATAAGTTAGTGACAGATTACTTTAGTGAGATTATAGTTAGCCATATATAACTATTGTTCTCTATGGTAAGTCCGAGGAAGAGAGGTGGCTATGGCTGAAAAGGCAGCAAGAAAAGCTGCAGCTCAGCAGCAAAACAAAAGCATTGCTCTTATGTTCAAATATGCAGGTAAGTATCGTTTTCTTACCTATCTAGGTGTGCTTTGCTCTGTATTAGCTATGGTATTGGGATTTGTCCCATATATCTGCATTTGGCTTGTTGCGCGTGACCTTATTGCAGTTGCTCCCAACTGGGCTGAGGCAACTCAGTTAGCTCATTATGGTTGGATAGCCTGTGCTGCAGCAATTGGCGGTATTTTGTTGTACTTTATTGCATTAATGTGCACACATGTGGCAGCGTTTCGTACCGCCTCTAACCTACGTAAAGCTAGCGCAAAGCGATTGATGCAGCTGCCTTTGGGTTACTTTGACACTCATGCATCAGGAGAAATTCGCCGTATCATTGACGGCTCAGTGGGATTGACTGAAGCATTTTTGGCGCATCAACTTCCTGATGTAGGTGGTACCGCTGCATTGTTTATTGGCATGCTTATCTTACTTTTTGTCTTTGATTGGCGCATGGGATTGGCATGTTTGTTGGACGCTGTGATTTCTATTGCCTGCGTTGGCATGATGATGGCGGGCGAGGGCATGAACTATATGAATGAATATCAAGCAGCCCTTGACCGTATGAATAAGGCGGCTACGGAATATGTTCGAGGCATTCCTGTTATCAAAGTTTTTCAGCAGACCATCTATAGTTTCAAAGCCTTCCATGAGGCTATCGAAGCATATAGCGATATTGCTCAGCGTTATGCAATCAATCTTTGCCGTGTGCCCCAAGCACTCAATCTCACTTTTGTTGATGGCATAGTAGCGCTGCTTGTACCAGTCGTTTTGATTTTGGCTCCAGGGGCAAAAAATCTGCCGCACTTTTTGGCCGACTTTGCCTTTTATGCTATTTTCTCTGCAGTAGTCTCGACTGCTCTCCAACGCCTTATGTTTGCAGCGAATTTTACCTTGCAGGCAAATAATGCAATGGAACGCATTTCAGCTGTACTCGAGGCTCCTGTGTTACGTGATGCAGTGGTGACCGAGCATCCATCAGATTCCTCCATTAGTTTTGAGCATGTGAGCTTTCGTTATGAGAACACCGAAGTTGATGCGCTGAATGATTTGAGTTTTGCCATACCTGCGGGATCAACTGTTGCCTTGGTAGGTCCTTCGGGTGGAGGCAAGACAACCGCCGCATCGCTTGTCCCACGCTTTTGGGACGTATCCGCAGGAAGAGTGCTGGTTGGCGGTGTGGATGTACGCAATATTGCCCAAAGCGAATTGATGAACCAAGTTGCTTTTGTCTTCCAAAATGATCGCCTATTTAAAGACAGTATTCTTGAGAATGTTCGAGCTGCCCGTCCTGAGGCTAGTCGTGAAGAAGCGCTTGACGCTTTGCGTGCAGCTCAGTGTGATGACATCTTGCTCAAAATGCCAAATGGCGTTGATGAACTTATTGGTCCTGGTGGTACCTATCTCTCTGGTGGTGAAGCCCAACGCATAGCACTTGCGCGTGCAATCCTCAAAAACTCACCCATTGTGGTGCTTGATGAGGCAACCGCTTTTGCAGATCCAGAAAACGAAGCACTTATCCAAAAGGCTCTCGCACGTCTTGCTAAGGATCGTACGGTTTTGATGGTAGCACACCGTCTTACTACCGTACGCAATGCTGATCAGATTGTGGTACTTGATGGTGGCAAACTTGTTGAAAGCGGCAGTCACGATGATTTGCTTGCTGCAAATGGGCGTTATGCACGTATGTGGGCAGATTATCAACAATCCATTGATTGGAAGATTTACTCCACTGGAAAGGAGGCATAAAAGATGTTCAATTTGCAAAAACGGCATGGCCTCTCTGCCCAAGGAGCAAAAAATATCCAGAAGGGTATCTGCTGGACTGTTGTCGTAAATCTTGTAGTTATGGCAGGAATGTCTCTGTTTTATTTAGCAATGCGCGACCTCATGGCAGCAGCTACGCAAGATGCGAGCATGCCTGCTCTGCTTCCTTATATTTTGGGCTGCCTTGTCTTTTTACTGCTTTCTTTTGTTACTCATGTGCAGCAGTACATCAATACCTACGGTACGGTTTATGACGAAGTATCGCATATCCGCATCTCGCTGGCCGAGCGCCTGCGTAAACTACCTTTGTCTTTCTTTGGTAGTCACGACCTTGCCGATCTTACCGAGACGATGATGTCTGATGTAGATAAGCTAGAACACGTGTGGTCTCATGTATTGAGTTATCTATACGGGTCGATTATCTCGACAGCCATTATCGCGATAGGTCTCTTTGTCTTTGATTGGCGCCTGACCTTGGCGGCTCTTTGGTCGGTGCCCCTGGCATTCGTATTACTTTTTGGCTCACAATCTTGGTGGAAGTCTTTGCAGGATCAAGCGCGCATGAAGTCGCTTGAGGTTTCCGATGGTATGCAAGAGATGCTCGATAATGCTCGTGAGATTCATGCGACTAACCAAATTGATAGTTATCTTTCGCAGCTGAACTCAAAGATTGATCGTGCGGAATCAACAATGCAGAAGGCAGAGTTTGTTGGTGGGCTTTTTATCAATAGTGCTGCCGTGATTTTGCGCCTTGGTATTGCAACGACGATTTTGGTTGGTGCATATCTCATTAGCATAGGCGCGATTGACTTCCTGACACTTTTTATGTTTTTGTTGGTGATATCTCGTATTTATGCACCATTTGACCAGTCATTTGCACTTATTTTCGAGCTCATTATGAGCAAGTTTTCCTCTGCTCGTCTCAATCGCTTTTTTGATGAACCGCTTGCAACAGGCGGTGAGAATTTTCAGCCTGCAAATCACAACATTAGCTTTGAGAAGGTTGGGTTTGATTATGGTACAGGTACCGAAAAAGTGCTTGAAGATGTGAGTTTTGTAGCACGTGAGGGTGAAGTTACCGCTTTGGTAGGTCCTTCGGGTTCGGGCAAGTCTACCTGTGCGCGCTTGGTGGCTCGCCTTTGGGATGCAAATGCGGGTGCCGTGTGTATTGGTGGTATTGACGTAACAGAGGTTGATCCCGAAACGCTCTATGGGCATATATCGATTGTTTTCCAGGACGTTATGCTCTTTGATGACAGTGTGATGGAAAATATACGTATTGGTCGTCGCGATGCGAGTGATGAAGAAGTGCTTGCAGCGGCCGCAGCAGCCAACTGTGATGAATTTGTTGAGCGTATGCCTGATGGCTATCAGACCTTAATTGGTGAAAATGGCAGTCGCCTGTCAGGGGGCGAACGCCAGCGTATTTCTATTGCACGCGCGATGCTTAAACGAGCGCCAATTATTCTGCTTGATGAGGCAACGGCGTCGCTTGATGTGGAAAACGAGACCAAGGTGCAAAAGGCCTTGTCTAAGTTATTGGAAGGCAAGACTACCCTTGTTATTGCTCATCGTATGCGCACTATTTCTAATGCTGACAAGATTGTGGTACTTGACGAGGGCCATGTGGTTGAGCAAGGTAGTCCTGCAGATTTGCTTGCGCATAACGGAAAATTTGCTCATATGGTTCAGCTGCAAAACCAAAGTGAGGCTTGGGTATTGTAAAGAATCTCAAGTCGTAGCTCTCGACGAACTGAGCTGAGTTCTGTTAATAGGACTTAGCTCAGTCTTGTTGGCTATGCAATTGAGGAAGAATAAATTCATAGAATTATACAATTAATGAATAAAATAATACATTGACTGTAAGATTCTTTACAATTTTTAAATTTTCCTAAATATATAAACACAAGCTAAAAAATAATTTATATCAATACAAGCTGTGTTAATTTCTAATTGTAAGATCGTGTTCTAAGTAGAAACATGTTGTTTAAAAAAGAGCGGAGGCGTTTATGAAGAATTATGGACGTGTATGTAGTGTCACAATGGCAGGTCTTTTGCTCGCAGGTCAGTTGACCATGGCGGGTGTTACTCCTGCTTATGCGGCTGATTCCGCAACGGATAATTCCGATACTCCCGCTGTTGTTAAAGACGTGGAAAAGCAGGTTGAGAAGCTTCAGAAGGATGGCGTTACGCAGGATCCTAAGAAGCCAAACACCTCTGGTAGCGAGAAGTCTCTTGAGGATCTTGTCAAGAGTATCAATAAGGCACTTGGCACCAAAGATGACAAACCCATTACTGATACCAATGCCACACTTGATTCTCTTGAGGGGAAGATCAAAGACTTCATTGAGAAGACCAAGACTGATGAGCCTAACCTCTCTGGCAAAGATAAGACCATTGAGGAGCTTGCGAAGAGTATCAATACGTTCTTAAAGAGTGCCGATAAGCCCAAGCTTGATGGTCACGATTCGACGCTTAAAGATCTTGCAGGCAAGCTGAACAAGCTTCTCAAAGCAGATGATGAGAAGAAGCCTGAGGGCGAACCCGAGGATAACAAAAAGCCCGAGGACAATAAACCCGAGACCCAACCTGAAGAGCAGAATCCCGAGGCTGATACCAAGCCAGAAGATCAAAAAGATCCTGAGGATGAAACAAAGCCTGAGACCGATCCCAAGAACGACGAGCAGAAGGATCCCGAGGACAATAAGAAGCCTGAGACCGATCCAAAGGATCAGAAGAAGCCCGAAGAGAAGAAGCCTGAGGCAAAGAAACCTGAAACCAAGAAGCCAGAGACAAAAAAGCCCCAAGCTAAAAAGCCTGAGGTAAAGAAGCCTCAAGCTAAGAAGCCCCAAGCCAAGAAATCTGATACCAAGAAATCTGACACCAAAAAGGCTAAGAAGACTAAGAAGGTTATCAAAAAGAAGGGTTTGCCCCAGACTGGTGATGCAGGTGCAGCAGCCGCTGGCTTGACTACTCTGCTTGGCGCTGGTGCTATTGCTGCTGGTACTCTTACCCGCAAGAAGCACTAAGCTGCGTTTTGCTCGTACCGCTTAACGAAGCCCCCCACACAACGCCCCGGCCACTGCTTATAGTGGCTGGGGTTTTGGCATTTATTGCTGGTGGTATGTATGGTTAGCTCTGTATGAGTATCTTAATCTTTGTGCTCATGATGATGTTCATGTCGCAGCTCAGCATGTTCTCGCCATAGAGCAGGTACAAAGGTTTCGCGCAAGCCCGAGCGTAAAAGTTCTTCTCCGATAAAGACACAACGTGTTTCTTCTTGATTATCTTCGATGCCAGTAATAGCCCAGCTCCGTTCGACCAAATCAAAGCGCAGTTTTTGGTTTCCGCAATTAACAGTACCTTTTGCTCGAGCTAACTTGCCAAATACACCAGCTGAGAGGGCGTCAAGCAACCAGATAAGATGGGCGGGACTGGGTAGTTCTACGTGCTCGAGAGCCATAGTTTCAAATTCAGGATTTACTGCATTATATGCATCTGACGTTTCTAGTGTGCCTGTGCGTCCACGGAGAAGCAGACTAGACCACCATTCATCAGGAATATTTTTATAGGGAAGTGCAACAAATTCAGCTTGAGGGTTGAGTTGTTCTACCAACTTACGAATTGCATCTGTGTCGAATGTTGCTCCCAGCTTGGATACGATTACCGTTGCAGCATGCATGATTTGATCATCAAATATCTGCTGTGCATGTTGTCTTTGTTGGACCCATGAAAGCGCATCTACTACCACAACGGGTGCTAGCTGCGAAATTCGTTCCCACTCTACCTGTGATAGATTGTCCAGAACGTTGCCCAAGCGAGCAACTCCAGTGGGCTCCACAATAAGATATTCAGGATCTAAGGTATTTGAAATAGTAAGTACCGAGCTTGCAAAGTCCTGCTTACCCGAGCAACAAATACAGTTTTCAACTGACTCCCATACTTGCAAATCAGAGTCAGACCGTAGGCGTCGTGCATCAATATCTGCTTCGCCATACTCATTCTCGTAGATAACGGCGTCCTTGCCACTTCGGCGCAATAATTCCTGGATAAAGGTAGTTTTACCTGCGCCAAGACAACCAGATACTACGAGAATCTTCACAGCGTACTCCTTGCTTGATCCACTGTGCCAGCAGAAGAAAACCAAAAAGGCCGCCGCGCAGGGCGACGGCCTCAGTCATACAGGCACTACAAATTTAGTCGATAACGACAACGGGCTTGATGAGATCTGCTGGCTTATCCCTCATGAGGAACAGGGCCTCCTCGAGGTGTTCCCAACCATGGAAGAGATGGGTAACCTCGGGATGCAGATCAAGGCGACCAGACTCAACGAGACTTGCAAGCTTCTCCATGCGCAGACGGCCGCCAGGCATCAAACCACCGCGGATATCCTTGTGACCCATGCCAACACCCCATTCGACGCGTGGGATGTTGATGTAGTCGCCAGAACCGAGGTAGTTGACGTTACCAATCTTTCCGCCAGGCTTGAGAACCTTGATAGCGGGCTCAAAGGTCTCAACAGTACCGCCAGCAACGCAAACGCGGTCGACGCCTTTACCACCCGTAAGCTCCATGACCTGTTCGTCAATGGGGCCATTCTTGTAGGAGATAAAGTCAGTCGCGCCATAACTCTTAGCTGCTTCCACGCAGACGGGACGCGTACCAACGGCGATGATACGAGAAGCACCACGTAGGGCAGCACCAGCAACGCTCATCAGGCCAACAGGACCAATGCCAATAACAAGAACGGTATCACCAAACTGGACGTCAGCGAGCTCAACTGCATGGAAGCCAGTGGGTACCATATCCGAGAGGATGCAGGCATCAGCGGGGTCGATGCTCTCGGGCATATGAGCTAGATTGCCGTCTGCATCGTTGACATGGAAGTACTCTGAGAAGACACCATCTTTGAAGTTGGAGAACTTCCATCCAGCTAGCATGCCACCAGAATGCATGGAGTAGCCTGCCTGTGCTTCAAGAGAGTTCCAGTCAGGAGTAATAGCGGGGATAAGTACGCGGTCGCCAGGCTTAAAGTCCTTGACCTCAGAGCCAACTTCAACGACCTCGCCAGAAGCTTCATGGCCCAAAATCATGTTGTGACGGTCACCGATGGCGCCTTCCCAGAGCGTGTGAACGTCTGAAGTGCAGATGGCGACAGCAAGCGGCTTGACAATAGCATCGAGCGGACCGCAGGCAGGCGTATCCTTCTCAATCCAGCCAGACTCGCCAATCCTGAGCATTGCATAACCCTTCATGGTTCCTCCCTTTCGTTGCAACAGACCTACCATCCCTGTGTGCCGAGCCATACTTTTAAGCACACCAATTCGCTTGGAGTTTAACGTATTAATTAGTGGTCTGAATAGACTCTATTTTCATTAATCTTTTGATATTAATAGAGAAGATACTTTATATCGAAAAAACAGCCTGAAGATATGCATAAAATGAACGCCTTATCGAGTAAACAACCACATAAGTAATGTGAGTTTTAGTGTTATGTCGCTATGACCTGCGATGAATAAATAGTTCTAATTAATTTCAAAATGAGGGTAATAGATAGTCAGATTTGCTCTAAAGTGAATAAGGTCGTTTTATAGGAAAGTAACGACATCATAAGTTTTGGCTAGGAGAGGAACTGCCATGAAGCTTTTGCGTGCTATGCGTGAGCCCTTGAAGTATGTTCAGGGCAAAGGTGCTCTTTTGAAGTTTGAGGAAGAGATGGGCTACATGGGCCAGCGTTGGCTCTTTGTGTGCTCAAATAGTGGTTATAAAGCTTGCCACGATCAGATTGAAGAGAGCTTTGGCGACAAGGATGCATATCGTCGCTACGAGATTTTTGGTGGCATCTCTAGCAAGGGCGAGATTGCAAAGATGCAGAAAATCGTCGAGGAAGACAACATCGATGCTGTTGTTGCCATTGGCGGAGGTTCTGCCGTTGATACTGCAAAGGCTACCGCGTACTACTCAGGCAAGAAGGTCGTTATCATTCCGACCGTAGCTGCTACCGACGCACCTTGCACTGGCCTGTCTGTCATCTACAACGACGACGGCAGCTTTGACAAGTATCTCTTCTATCCCGAGAATCCCGCAGCAGTTATGGTTGATACACAAGTTATTGCTAACGCTCCTGTGAAGTTCCTCATCGCAGGCATGGGAGATGCCCTGGGAACCTACTTTGAGGGTCTTGCTTCCATCCGCACTGAGTCCACAAGCCTTGAGGGTACCGGCATTACTCGCGCTGGTCTTGCTATTGCCAAGCTCTGCTATGAGACCCTGCGCGATTACAGCACCCAGGCAATCACTGCTTGCGAGAACCATGTTGTGACTCCTGCGTTTGAGAATGTTGTTGAGGCTTGTGTCTACCTATCCGGCGTTGGTGCTGACAACGTAAACTGCGCCGCAGCTCACTCCTTCTACAATGGCTTGACCTCGCTGGGTGGTCACAGTGCAGCACATGGTTCTTGCGTTGCATTTGGTACGCTAGTGCAGCTGGTGCTCGAGGGTGCTACGCAGGAAGAGTTCGAGAATGTCCAGGGTTACTGCCTTGAGGTTGGTCTGCCTACCACCTTGGCTGAGCTGGGTATTACCACCGATGAGCAGATTAAGCAAATTGCTGAGGCTGCTTGCGTTCCTGGTGAGACCATTCACAACCTCGCTGGTGATGTTACCCCCGATGAACTCTACGCAGCTATTGTTGCTACTGATGCCATGGGCAAGAAGGTTGCTGAGTAAGTTCTGCTTACCTGCATTGGTCTGTACCTTGTTGTATCTAAATACTGTAAAGGCGCTGGCACCTTTGGTTTCAGCGCCTTTTTCTATCCTTCGACGAAACTCTCAAGGACATGGAGTCGCGTCTGCAGATCGTCTACCAAATCCTCTGCATCATAGGAAAGCGTTTCAAATCCGAGAGCTTCTTGTTTGTAGGCTTCTACCATTATCGCAGATGGGAGCGTATGTATCATTTTTTTTGCAAGCTTGCGCAATAAGTTAGGGCTGATAGAAAGCTCATTTGCAAACAGGGAAAAGTCACGAGAGTTGATCTCATCAATATTCCTATGAGTCCCGATGTTCATACTCATTTCCCTACTGAAACGAGGAAAAATTGCAGTGGGCACTAAATCGTATGCAGGGGAAAGTCTCACCCATTTCCCCTCATGGATGAGCGAAAAATTCTTGAGATGATTATCACAGTTACCAATGAGATAGTTGAAGAGCGCAATGTGAGCGAACATCCTTATATCGTCGAGTGGACGTGCAGAATGCTGCTTGAGTAATTCGGCTATTACTTTGGCACTGCTTGGCTCAAGCTCGGCATACTTTGAGCCTGAAGATAGCCTAAGCGCTTGAGAGAAGTCTTCTTGATGGCGGCGTAGCACGGTAAGTTTTTTGTTGGCATCCTTTGAAATTTGACGATCAAAGCGTTCAACACAAATTGCAATATTACCTGGTTGTAGTTCGATTAACTCAGCAGACGCCACTTTGATACCGCAGGATCTTGCTGCAGATAAAGCAAGCATTTCCAACTCAGGTATGCGAGTAATTTGACCAGCTTTGAGTATATGTGTAGAGGCTGCTCCATCTAGAGGCCGAAGCCACGTCAAAGTTTTTTTGTCGTCAAACATGCGTGCAAGTCCAAGCTTGTGCTGTGTGCCAGTTAGAGAGAGGCGGGAGGCAAGACTGGCCTGAGCAACCCTCTCACTTGATGTGAGCGAGCAGGAGATATCAGAAAGTGAAATCGGCTCGTAATGAGCTAAAGAAAGCAAATCTTCCCAATTTTTCTCTCCTTCAGGAAGTTCAACAACTGCAATGTCACCGATGCAGTCAAGTATGCCGCACAAAAGTGTTAGATAATCTTCTTCCCGTGCTCCTAGCTGTGCAGCAAGAGCGTGCCGTGCCTCACCTTCTGGAAGGAGACCTTCAAAATATGGTTTAAATTCAGGCTCCTCATAGGGTCTGTTCGTTAGAGGAAGAGAAAGCGAAAGTGCAGTTCCCTTCATGCTCTCTAGATAAGCCTTTTCATAACAAAAATGCTTTATCTGCGGATCGATTGTTCCTGCGAGAGTTACGTGCTCGCCGTCAATGAGTAGAACCCCAAGCATTTTATTATCGTGTGCCATTACTAGTCCCTTACCTGGGCAAAGAGGTCAATACCAAGTATGCGAGCGACGCGCAATACGCGATCAAACTCAGAGCTACCTTTTCCATTTTCAAGTTTTGAAATAAAGGTAACACCTACACCTACTCCCTCGGCGAGTTCAAGCTGGGTATAACCAAGCTCTTTACGTCGTTTGCGGATAAGAGCACCAAAATCATCTGCACTCGAAATAGAAGATAGAAGCATGATAAACCTTTCTTATGCGTTCACATGTATTATAACCTTCACGTTGAATATTTATGCGAACGCATCAATATTGTAGAACGTAGGAGATTTTATGCGAACGCATAAAATCTAGGAGCTAAGATTCCTTATGCCTGTGAGCTAGCTGCAGCAGAGTGCATCCATTCGAGTATTGCTACTTGCATGGTTCTGCTTGCCGATGTGGGGGAAAATCCGACTACTTTTATGGAATTAGAGCAGCATAAGAGAAGAGTGTAAGCAAAACATGAGGAAGCATAGCTCACCCAACGAAAACCATTGACAAGAAATCAAAGTGATATCACAATGAGTTCACCGCATGCGCAATTGGCTCCGCATGCGCAGCAGTACAGCTGGGCTATGAATTGCTCCAGCCATTTTCTGGCGTCTTTCGAAAGGGATGTCATTATGAGCAAGGAAAAAGTATTACATGTCGCTTCTGGTTGGGGCATGCTTGCAGTGGATTTGCTGATGTTTGTCGGCTCCATTGCCTGTTTTGTGCTGAGTCTCATAAGCCTGATTCAAGCAGCAGATAGTGCACTTCCAGTGCCAGTTTTAGCAGTGTTCGGTCTCATTCTGAGTGTGGTAATTCTTATAGCTGCCATCACCGTTGCTTGTGGTTTCTTTTCCCTACAGCCAGGCCAAGCACGCATTTGCGTACTTTTTGGTCAATACAAAGGCACCGTACGCGATGAAGGCTTGCGCTGGGCAAATCCGTTTTTCTCTAAGAGTTTGGGCGGTGTTTTAGGGGAGTCTTCTTCAAGCCTCAAAGTAGGCGAGGAAGGCGTGTCTTTTGATGCGAGTAAGTCCACATTAGCGACTATTTCTCTACGTGCCCGCACTCATGACGGTGAGCGTATCAAGGTTAACGACAAGATGGGCAATCCCATCGAGATTGCAACAGTTGTTGTATGGCATGTAGCCGATACGGCAAAGGCCGCCTTTGACGTTGACAACTACGAGAGTTATGTGTCGATGCAAACCGAAACTGCCCTGCGTCATGTGGCAAGTATCTATGCCTATGATCATATGGAAGACGAGGACGACAATAATAACGCTATAACCTTGCGGTCCAATATTGAAGAAGTGTCTGCCACGCTCAAAGCAGAGCTTGACCGCAAATTAAGTGTTGCTGGTGTAAGTGTGGATGACGCTCGTCTTACTCATTTGGCATATGCACCTGAAATTGCGCAGGCAATGCTTCGTCGTCAGCAGGCTGATGCTGTTATTGCTGCACGCAAAAAGATTGTTGAGGGTGCCGTCAGCATGGTTGACATGGCACTGTCTCAACTCTCTGATGGGGGTATTGTCGAGTTCGATGATGACCGTAAAGCTGTCATGGCTTCAAACTTGATGGTGGTTCTTTGTGGTGAATCTGAAGCTCAGCCTGTGGTGAATACGGGCAGTCTCTATCAGTAGGGTTGATTTGCTATGGCGAGAAAGCAGTATCCCCTGCGTATAGATCCTGAACTCTGGGAAGCGGTGCAGCTATGGGCAGACGATGAAATGCGTAGCTCTAATGCCCAGGTAGAGTGGATTATTCGTGATGCTCTTAAGCGTGCAGGACGCTTGCCCGCCAAGAAACGCGCGCCCAAAAAAGATTTAGGGTCACAAAGTTAAGCGGTGGAATAAAAACATACCTAGATGTTATGTGTCTAGGTATGTTTTATTTTCAAGTACAAGTAGTCTTTCACAGGCAGTTCACAAGGCATTTTTTCTGCAGACGGTCGCAGTTGCGCCTCGAATCTCAGGGCATCCATATTGGGTGCGATACTGTCTCTGGCTTCCTGCAGGCGGTTCAATGCCGTCGCTCTATTGCCGTAAAAGCACTGTTTGCTTTTTTGCTGAGGGTGCATCTTGAATCCGATGTGAGCAAAATACAAATAAATGGATGCATCATGAACCCGTTGTATTGCATTTCTCACAGGCGGTTCAAAAGCGTACCAAATGGCTCGAGAAACCCCAGATAAAAATTTTCGCAAGAGCGCATATTGAACCCGATGTGGGAAAAAAGGTGCTTCTCGAACCGCCTGTGGGTAAAGTGCAGCCAAAAGGGTGCTTCTTGAACCTATTGCATGCCCAGCTTTGAGAAGATGGTTCATCTTTCGAGATCCAGAAAAATCTGACCAGCCCTTTTGCAATTGCCAAGTTCGAAACTTGAACCATTTGTGATTGGAGCATTTCAACCCTATATAAGACATCTAACCAGACACACTTTTTGCCTATATGCAAAGTAGTTTGGCTCGTCCCATAAAGAATTCAGGATTCATGAAGCCGTACGGACTCTGTGCACACAGGTCAAAGGCCGTCATGCCGATGTTCTCTAAATTGTTGGAACCACAGCTTGCGCGTGCATCCTGAATCAAATCATCGAAAAAATCAAAACTGTGGCTTGTTGGTTGCCACCCATCGACTGTTCTCAATAAGGCATTATCACGAACAAGATCTAACCACACTTGTCTGAACTGTACGGCATCAATTGGCGATGAATGAATGTTTCCGCATATGCCTGATGGATTGATTACTCCATTTTCGTCCATAAGCTCGGAGGCATTTACATCTATGCTGCATATAGCTGCATTTTCTATAGATATAAAGCAGGTATATATGCATGCCAGAATTTCGTAAGGCATGTTTGCATACCAAACTCTGAGTTCTGAGGCGTGCGATACTGTATTGACAAAGGACGTATACTGCTCCTCAAAATCCTCTGCAGGATGTATTGAAAGCTTTTCTAGCTCGCTTCTCCGTTGTTGGGGACTCATGTTTGACAAGCTTCCGAGGGTCAAATCATCTGGGAAAAGAGCAATATCACCAAGCTCAACACCAAAATTTTTTGCAAGGCAAAGGAGGGTGCGCACATTTTGGCTAAAACAAACTTCAATCATAAATACATGGTCCTTTCACTGCGTTTATCATTACTACACCACTCCCTTTGCTTAGGTAAAAATCTATCTAAGATTAAGATAAATTATTTCACTAGGATTGAGAAGGAGGGAATATCGTGCGCAGACTACTTAGTATTATTTTTGCTGTGTTAGCAGGGTATGTAGGATTTCGATTCTCCATTAGTTTTTTTGGGGGAATTGGATATAACTTTCTTTCTCTTCTCATAGGAGAGCATTCGTTCAGCCTCTTGGGAAATCCTGCTTTTATGATCACGATACATGCAGTTGTTGCACTCTGTATATTTGGTATTGCTTATCAAGTCGCTATGAATCGGTATCTTACGGTATTAGTTAAGGCTGCTCCTGCAGTTTATATTATCCTTGCATTTGGACTCATCATGCTAAAGAGCAGAGGGGTTCAAGGAGTCAATTTTAACTTTGCAGAGGTAGGGGATATTTTGCTTTGGCAACCCGCTACTTTTTTCTTTAATATCTTTGTCCTCGTGCCTTTGGGATGTATTTTTCGTACAAAGGCGGTTTCTGCAGGCAAATCGATCATTGCTGCGATACTTATCGTGCTTGTATGCGAATCTTTACAGTATGTGTTCAAACTTGGCATCTTTGATGTGATAGACATTGTGTCTAATGTAATTGGTTTTATTTTTGGCTTCTATTTGGCTGATGCACTTATTGAGTTTGGATTGCAATTTAGAGTTGTCAGCGAACATGTATGCTCGTTGACAAGAAAAAAATAATGTCCAGCATGCTTTCAAACTTTATTATGCATACCTGCAAAAGAGTAGCGTATTGTCTGGCATGTGTTGTATAAAAGAGACACTGAAAGAGATGCTGATTTCAAATGAGGGTGGATACCGTCTGTGACTGAGTGATGTCCGATAGACGAGCGGTACCAGATGCGCAGTGCTCACGGACGAGCAGTGCCTACCGATGAACAATCCAGCACCGATCAGTGCGGTTCTTAATCGCGGCTGGCTGCCTGGCATTTGAAATCCCTAGTACAGACTCAAGTAATGAGTGTCTTGAGTCTGTGGCGGACGAAGAGTATTCCAAGCTCGCTTAGACTTCAGCATGATGCACGGTATAAGTGAGCGCTTGAGCGCGCTCCTTGCCTATGCAGTCGTAGGAGCAGGATAGGTCATTCTCAAGGTAGGCATAACTAACCCCATTACAGGTAGTAGTGGGGTCTTTTTTGTAGTCTCGGCAGGAAGCATGTACTTGGCTAACGCCAGTTTTGTTGATGAGCTCACAGACATTTTGTGCATTGATGCCAGCGCCAGCGAGGATTTGAATACGCCCTGCTGCTTGTTTTTGCAGCTGAGCAATGAGCGTTGCTCCCGCATGTGCGCTTGACTTCTGACCACTCGTGAGAATACGGTCCACTCCGCAATCAACAAGCGTTTCAAGTGCGGCTTTGGGGTCAGGCGTCACATCAAAAGCGCGATGAAACACGGCTTCTTTGGCTGCTGAATGTGCAAGTTCGATCATCATGCGTGTTTGATCAACGTTAATTGTGGCATCGGGATTAAGAAAACCAAAAGCAATCCCATCTGCTCCCGCATCTATGAGTGCTGAAGCATCGGCGAGCATAACCTCGACTTCGTGGGAAGAGTAACAAAAACCTGCCCCGCGTGGGCGCAGCATTGTGATAATGGGAATATCAAGAGCTGAGCGCGCAAGACGTAGCGTGCCCAAGCTGGGTGTAAGACCTCCCAGCCACAAGGCAGAGTTGAGTTCTACGCGGTCGGCACCTGCATCCCGGGCGTTTAAGCAGTCTTCGTAGCTTCCAGCGCATATCTCGACTGTTGTAGGCATTGCTTCTCCTGGTTTTGCTTCAAAACTCTCCAAAACTCTCCCTTAGTTTTATCATCTGTAACAATCTTACCTGTGATAAATCTTACATGCAGCAAATCTGCGTCTGCATCTAGGTAGTTAAAACTTTTAGCCCCGAGGAGTTGTTTTTGTTCGCATTCCGAATAAAAACGCGTCCACGGGGCTAAAAAGTTGAACTATTGGTCGTTTTGTGACCTGAATATGAGCGCTTGGTACAACTGTCACATTCAATCGGTACAACTGCATTCAATCGTGGATGACCAACCGCAACACATGCTGTATGCACTACATACAAATGTAGACAAGCAAAACTCTAGTGAGCAGGAACAATAGCATCCAAGTTGAAGCCCATGCCTGTGGTATGAGCGGTGATATCAGAAGACATTACTAAGACTGCGTTTGCAACTTCCTCAGGAGTGGCGTAACGCTTGTCAAGAGCGGTACCCGCAAACATTGCCATGGCCTCTTCGTGAGTCATGGTGTCGCCCACAGCGTCATGCTCAATACGACGCATCATGTCGGTGTCAACGGGGCCAGGGCAGATGTAATTGCAGGTGATACCCTCAGGCATAAGCTCCTGAGCAATGCATTTTGTGAGACCAGCAACGGCATACTTGGAGGAGACGTAGGCACCCATCAGGGCAGTCGGGGTATAAGAGCCAGCAGAGGCAAGCACCACAATGGAGCCGTGCTTCTTTTCCTGCAGGGTAGGAGCCGCGTACTTCATGAGCCACATGGGGCTATAAACGTTGAGCGTATAAACCTTTGCAAACTCTTCGGTGCTTTGAGCGGCGATAGGGGACATCTTGCCCTCATAGCCAGCGTTGGCAATGACGATATCGATGGTGCCAAATGCCTCCTTTGCGCCATCCACAAAGGCTTTGACCTGCTCTTCTTTGGTAGCATCGCAGACAAATCCGCGCACATGATCTTCATCGATACCAAGGGTGGGAATTAGTTTGTCCAGCTTTTCTTGACGGGTAGATGAAATAGCAAGTTTCGCGCCCTCAGCAGCAAAAGCACGAGCGATTGCAGAGCCGATACCGCCGGTTGCGCCGGTAAGAATAACGACTTTGTCCTTGAGATTGAGATCCATGAGACCCCTTCCATAGAAGTTGTATGAGCCTTAATTGGCCCTTGTTAAGTACAGGTTTGGCGGAAATTGATGAGTTTTATTTGTTCTGTCATATTGATGGCATATTTTGAACTCCTAGGCGCTGGGAGTAAAACTATTTTCTCTGCTATGTCCTTTAAGTTGTAACAACTATATATAGTGGTTTGGTTTCGTATATGCTCCTAAATATTGCGTATGCTGGCTTGAAAAGCAGAAAGCTATGGTATTGTAGTCACCGTTATTTTTTGGCCTAATCGGAGCAGATATGCTCCGCTTTGTAGCATGGGGGATACATGCAAATTATTAAACGCAATGGCTCGCAAGAGGAGTATGACTCATCCAAAATTGCGCGTGCAATAAAGAAATCCTTTGCAGCAACTTCGACCAAGCTCGCAGAAGATGAGATTGCCAAACTCGTCTCACAGATTGAGAGACGCATGGCAGAAGAAAATGCTACAAGTGTTGAGCACATCCAAGACCTTGTAGAAGAAGTGCTGATGCGTGAGGGACATTTTGCGCAGGCAAAGTCCTACATTTTGTATCGGTCACGTCGTACGGAACTTCGTCAGCAGCGCCAGGAAATCGCGGGATTGGTGGACGATGAGGGTGTTGACGCGCTCATATTGCATATGCAGCACGATTTTCTGGATGAGCAGTACTCGACCTCTGCTTTGCTTAATCGTTTTAGAGGATTTCTTACAGAAGATATGGCTTATCAACAGCGTCTTGAGGCGCTGGTGCGTGCAGCTGTAGAGCTGACAAGCAAAGAAGCACCCAAGCTCAGAAACGATGCAATCCTCTCTAGAAGTGCAGCATCGGTCACCTTGCTCTGACCCTGGATTCTATCTCTGTTAAGAATGTCTCTTGTCACTACTGCATCATAAAGACTTAAGAAATATGCAGAATGAGCTTGTTTTGTCGTAGCCAAAGATGCAATGGTAGGCATGCCGCCGTACGTTAAATAACGCTCAAGAACATCATCAAACAAGATGGGCTGTCCGCATGGTGTTTATGGCGGTCTGCTATCCCTCAATCCGCTGGGGGCTCATCAATGAAGATGTAGGTTTTGCTCTCTAGTTGGATCCTATCTCTAAAGTAGGTATATAGCTCATCCTCTGTCGCCGCTGAGCATATCTTGCTTTCCAGATTGAGAGAAACGAGGGCGGCTGGCGCAATGCCTTCCGAGCCGAGTTTATCCTGTACCAATCTGAGCAGACTTGACTTTCCACAGCGTCGGATACCAGTAACTACTTTGATGAGGTCCGTATCGCGAAACATGATCTAAAGGAGTGCAGTCATAGAGTATTCTGCGTCAAAGATGCTCCTTGGCAGTGTATTATACGCCACTACGTGCGCGAACTTGTCCTGCTGCGCCCTCTTGGAATGAGATGGCAATGTATCGTTTTGCAGTGGGGCAACGGGCCTCTTCTGACCCCTCTTCGCTCTGAGAGTCGATGTGCGTCATTTTAGGATGATATTGAATAAAATATTTATACTTGAAATGTAGACACAGCTCTTCTACCTGCAAGTTTGTGAACCTTACAAGATGCGACAAAACACGGGAAAATAGCTGCCTTTCAAAATAGGTCTTCTACCAGCAGAAATGCTGCAGTACAAAAACGGGGCAATGGCGCATATCGGCCCTCAGAGCGAAGAGGGGTCTAAAAACCCGCCTTTCGAAGGATGGTGGCTAGACAAGTCACAGAACCCCATCGCCTAGAAGAGCACAACCTGCACATAGTTTAAATTTCGAGATAGATAATCATAAAAGAACGTGCATATTTCTTATCGCAATTGTTCAGTTTTGACTTTCATGCGAGTAAATTCGTCAATACAGATTGAGATACTCGGGCCTAGCTATGAGCCCGCTTTATCTCATAATTGCTCCCAAAACTCAAATATTTTTTGATTTTGGGAGTATAAACATAATAGAGCCGGTTGGAACTGGCACTCAGTGTGGCTTGGTCAACGATATTTAGGAGCTGACATGCTTGAGGGCGAGAATCCTGACTACTTTGACGACCCCACGTACACCACCTTTGCTGACCTGCATATGAAGAGAGCCTCTACATTACCGAAATTGTAAAGCGACTTTGCGGCAGCGAGAGGATGAGGGCGGCGATTCTCGATGATTACGAGCGTCTGCGGCACATCCTCGAGTGGCAGGTCTTTGGCATTGCGCCGACCGAAATGATCTACCAGATAGCTGCGCACTACATCCTGGGGCCGCACGATAAGATCGGCGAGGGATGCGTTGTGAACTTTGCGTTGGCTGACATCCAAATGGCTGCTATGCGTACCATGCTCGTTAGGGATGCAATACCTTCCGCCACCTCGATGAGGCAGCCAGTCAACATCTGAATCCTCAGCCGAATTTATGTCTGGCTCTTGCACTATCATGGTCTGGGCGATGGGATATCTGGCTTTCGAACGAGGACGGAAGTGCTTTTATGTCCAGCAAGAACGGAAGCACGCGGAGGCGGCAGAGGAGAGCGCGCAAGGAACGCGAGCGTACCAGAAGACGTGACCATCGTACGAAATTCCCGCAATCCAGATGGGGAAGGATGTGTGGGTCCAAACGCGCGTATGATACGCGCTTGGATGCGCTGCTCGTTGCGACACGCCTTGCAGGTACGAGCAAAACGGCATATTTGAGGGCATATAACTGCCCATACTGTGGCAAGTGGCATCTAAGCTCTCATCCCGATTGGGGGTTGCCATGAGGTGTTCCGCATCTGCCAACACACAAGGGATGAGATCATGCGGATGGGGTCCTGCCGCACTTGAATATCATGAGTGAGATGTGACGAGAGGAACAGGCCAGTCCGCCGCTGCGAGAAACTATATAAAGTGAGGTTTTCATGACAAAAGAGGAACGTGCTATCAAGTGGTTCGAAGACGTGCCTGGCGCAGGACAGCTTTCCGTGGAAGAGAGGATGGGAATCTGCGATCGCGTCGCGCGAGGGACGATGTTCGTCTTTCTTCTGCTTCTCGTGGCAGAGCTCGCTATTCTGCTCTTTGCAGGTGGCGGAGCCGTCTTCGATTGGATAGCAGGCGCGATAGACCACTTCGCTGCATTCCACGATGGCTCGGGGCAGTATGGGTTCCAGGCCCTGTATGGTGCAATCTTTTGCCTGCCCCTTCTTGTGTTGCCCATCGCTGCCGGATCGGTCTATCGCAAAAGTCGAATTAGGACCATGGTAGAGCGGGCATGCTCTGGCAAGACCAATGGATCGTTTGCACGGGCAGTACCAGCACAGGAGGACCAGGCGGGTGTATCGCAGGACGGTATGGGTGCTGCTGTGGGTACGGTAGACGCAGGCGCAGAGGCCGACTGGCTGAGCCGTTGGGAGGAAGTCAAGGCGCGATTCGACTGCAGAGCCGACCTGGAATCCTACTTCAAAAAGCAGAAGGTCGGAGAGGCTGACTTGGACGTTCTTGATCTGGGCACGGTGCATTTCCCGACCGGGCGCGTGGTCGCTTGCGACCCCCTGGTCGTGCTGGGCGAGGCCACACCTTATATCCAGACGATTCCGGCAGGATCATATCCGGTCAAGCTCAGCGTCTCCGACAGTGACCAGGGTATTCGCTACGCCTGTGCCAAGGTAGAAGTCAGCAGCAAGATCCCGGTTCGCTATGAGCTGGCGATGACGGGAAGGGAGAGGCTGGATCAGGAGTTTGACGAGGGCGACTTCTTCGGCTTTGGTGTCGACGCCGGTATGGCCTGCATTGTGGACGAGGCGACGCAGACAGCCTTCCATGCATATTGGCAGAAACGCGAAAGCGAAGACGACAGCATCGACCCCTTCAACGATCTATTCAGTGACCTCTTGGAGGAGAGTTACAAGAGGCATCCAAAATATCAGAGTGAGCTGGGGGACTGGCTCAACTGGCGGATTCCGGGAACCGACTGCGACTTGCCGATTTTCTCATCCGGCTTTGGGGATGGCTACTACCCCGTCTACTTCGGCTACGATGCAGCGGGAAAGGTCTCGGGCGTCTACGTGCACCTCATCGATGTCGAAGCGGAATTTGGCAAGGATAGCGCAACGGAGGATACGGCTAACTCCTCGGAGAAGACATATCAAACCTGGACGATGGAGGTTGACGAGGCGGAGCAAGTCAACCCTTCGATGGGGGAGATAGAGCGTCAGCTGGATGCAATAAAAGCCGGCGATGCGGAATTCATGATCCTGACACCATCGGAGCCAATCCCAACCAAGGATGATGGTTATGTGTGCAGTTTTGCGCAGGTCTGTTGGGATGATGATTCGGCGCAGTTCCACTTCGAAGTTAATATTGCGCATGTGGGACAGGAATCCAGCTCCGTTATCTATGGAAAGGACGGGGTAAGCGCGGGAGTGGTACAGGAGCTGCTCCACGGACTTCTGGATGATGGTGTGGTTCCGAACGTTCGAGACTGGGAAGTCATCGTAGAGATAGGGCCGAATAAGGAAGCTGCGAAACCAGCGAGAGCTGCCACGTCAATGGAGAAAGACGCCTCCTCCTACCAGAGAATAATCGAGCTTTTGGTAGATGATGTGGCGTCGCTGTCCAGGCTGGAGTCCTGCCTCAAGGATCCGCAGGAATACTTCCGAGCGAACTCAGACCGCTATGAGGACAGGGGCTTTGAGGGGGACGAGGCGGACGACAAGATCGTTTGGATTGGGATCGCCGACGAGATGATCGTCACCGGTGCGGCTATCGAGCTGGACTGGAAAGAAGAAAGGGATGAGTTCGCGCAGCAGATGAAAGCGCTGTCGGATAGGCACCACCTTGAGTTAAAGATAGAGTGGCTGAAAGAAGAGGGTGACATTCCAACGTGGTGCAGCATCCTTGACGAAAAATGGTTGCAGCAGGGGTTCTGCGTCGCGTCGATGGACATCGACAGCGACAGCTACATCCTGTTTGTGTGCATGAGGGAAACACTGGAGAAGGTTGCGGCGCTAGGCAAAGAGGTCCACCACCGCTTTGACCTCGCAAAGAACATGTGAGCCAGGCATCGGTGAAATAGCGAACCAAGCGCAGCGAGAGAACCCCATCAACGGCTCCTCAAATCACATGTGAGCAGGGCAGGACATACAGGGGCCGAACAATGTTACTCATCTACCAGTGAAATTACGACTGGAAGCCGGAGCAATGCGGGGAACTCTTCGATGATCTCGCCGAGGTTGCTAAGACGGGCTATGAGGTGAGATTGTCCATCATCAATAGTTACCAAAAGGTGCCTACTTCCTATGGGAAAGCATGGAGTTGATAATATCGGGACACGACACATGCATAGCAAAAGATCAGTGACCACCATTGGCGCGGGGAATGAGGCTCAGATGCAGGCAAACGATTTGCTCAAGATGCTTCGAGACATGCGAGATGTCTGCTTTGCGACAGTGGATGAGAAGAACCTTCCGCAGATACGCGTTATCGATATCATGCTCGTAGAGGATGGAAGAATCTATTTTTGTACTGCGCGCGGTAAAGACTTCTATGCCCAGTTGCTTCGACGTCCGCAGGTGGCGATAGCCGGCCTTAACAAGGATTGACAGTCCGTGCGGCTGAATGGCGAGGTGAAGCGCGTTCCCAACGAACTGCAGCATCAGACAATTGACCGTATCTTTGAGCAGAATCCTTCTATGGAGGGCGTGTATCCAGGGAAGAGTCGTTATATCTTGGAGGCGTTTTTCCTTGATTCTGGCGGGCTCGAGCTTTTTGATTTGGGTTGTACGCCTATCTCCAGACAAGTTTTTGGTTTGGGTGGCACCGCACCCCGCGAGCGCGGCTTTAAGATCACAGATGCCTGCATTGGGTGTGGAACGTGCCAGAGGCTGTGCCCGCAGCATTGCATTGAAGCTGGGGTGCCCTTTAGCATTCACCAGAAGTCCTGTCTGCACTGTGGCTATTGTTTTGAACTCTGTCCTGCCAAAGCTATCGTGCGCCGATAGGAGATTTTCATGCTTGGATCTATGTGGAAACTTCTCACCAGTCGGGCGACGTTCTTTGGTGAGCTTGTAGCAGAGCATCTGGCTATTTCTGGTCTGGCTATCGCCATCGCTATTGTGGTGGGTGGTATCTTTGGCATGATCATGGCGGAGCGCCAGCGCATCGCCAAACCATCCCTTGCGGTGGTCAACTTTCTCTACACTATTCCTTCCATTTCGATGCTGGGCTTTCTGATTCCGCTTTCGGGTGTTGGCAATGCGACGGCAGTCATAGCGCTTACCGTATATGCGTTGCTTCCTATGGTGCGTGGCACCTATACGGGTCTTACTAACGTTGACCCTAACCTTATAGAGGCGGCGCGTGGTATGGGGTCCACCGATGGACAGATTATGCGTCGTATCAAGCTGTCTTTAGCACTGCCTTATATCATGAGTGGCATACGTAGTATGGCTACTATGACCATAGCGTTGGCCGGCATTGCCTCGTTTATTGGCGCTGGCGGCGATCATATTCGCATTGGCACCCATCACGAACATGACCATCCATGTAGCAACTAAGCCCATGACCGAGCAATACATCATGGGTTACATGCTCAAAGACCTTATTGAACAAAATAGTGATTTGACCGTTGAGCTCACCGAGGGTGTGGGTGGTGGTACCTCAAACATAGAACCGGCCATGGAATCGGGTGAGTTTGACATCTATCCCGAGTACACGGGTACCGCCTGGAATGCTGTGCTCAAGCGTGAGGATGCCTATTCAGAAGACAAGTTTGGACAGTTACAGCAGGATTATGCGGATAAGCTTGGCTTTGAGTGGCTAGGGATGTACGGCTTTAACGATACCTATGGCCTTGTGGTGCGCAAAGAGATTGCCGAGCGTTATGGCGTCCATACCTACTCTGACCTTGCAAAACATGCAGATAAATTAACCTTGGGTGCTGAGTATGACTTCTTTGAGCGTAAGGACGGCTACCAAGCGCTGTGTGATGCCTATAGCATGAGCTTTGGCAATACTATGGATTTGGACATTGGGCTTAAATATCAGGCACTTGCCGACGGTCAGATTGATGTCATGGTCGTATTCACCACAGATGGCCAGCTAAGCACTTCGGACTCAGTGGTCCTTGAAGACGACCGTAGCTTTTTCTCATCATATCTATGCGGAAATGTGGTCCGTACACAAGTGCTTAGGGAGCATCCTGAACTCCGGCAAATCCTTTCAAAGCTCGATGACACCATTACAGATGCAGATATGTCTGCTATGAACTATGCAGTGGAAAGCGGAGGCGCCGAGCCTGAAGACGTTGCGCGCACATATCTCGAGAAGAAAGGTCTCTTGCTATGAGCGAATTTGCTGTCATGAACGAGCTCGCCGTCGAGTCGGCTGCCGAGAAGGACATAGCCATACGGTTCCAGCACGTGAGCAAGGAATACGATGGTAACGTGGCGGTGAACAACATTTCCTTTGACATCTTTCGCAGTGAGTTTGTCTGCCTCATAGGATCGTCAGGCGGTGGCAAGACTACTCTCTTGAAGATGGTAAATGGCCTTATTGAACCAACTTCAGGAGACGTTTTTGTAGATGGGAAGAACGTTCGTGATCAGGATCTGATTCTTCTGCGCCGGAACATCGGCTATGCCATTCAAGGGAGCGTGCTCTTTCCTCACATGTGCGTTGAGGAAAACATAGCATATGTTCCAAGCCTTTGGAATGGTGATGATCACACACGTACCAAGGCTGCAGTGCGCAAGTGGACGGGCATTGTCGGGCTCGACGAGAGCTTGCTCGATCGCTATCCCGATGAGCTCTCTGGTGGCCAGCGCCAGCGCGTAGGCATAGCTCGCGCACTTGCTGCTTCACCAAGCATCTTGCTTATGGATGAACCCTTTGGAGCTGTGGATGCTATCACACGTTCTCAACTCCAGCGCGAGCTGAGACGGATCTTTGACGAGACGGGCATTACCGTAGTCTTCGTGACACACGATATCCAAGAGGCGCTTCGTTTAGCCACAAAAATCGCTGTGGTAGACGGTGGTGTGCTGCAGCAGTACAGTACGCCCGAGGAACTTGTGGCCCATCCTGCTACAGATTTCGTGCACCGCCTCGTTGCAAGTAGGTAGGGGAGATCCATGAACAAGTCATGTACCACGAACCTGCCGTACACCATGCGTGCAATCGTCATACATGAGCCTGGCGGTCCTGAGAAGCTCATAGAAGAGACACTTCCGGTTCCCGAGTTGCGTTCAGGCTGGCCTCTGGTCCACATAATGGCACGTGGGCTCAATCATTCCGAGGTCTTTACGCGTCAGGGGCTCTCACCTTCGGTACAGTTTCCCCGTGTATTGGGGATAGAGTGTGTAGGAAAAATTGCCCTAAGTACGGACGAGAAACGCTTGCCCATGGGACAGCATGTGGTATCGCTTATGGGGGAGATGGGTCGTGCCTTTGATGGCAGTTATGCTGAGTATGTTCTCATCCCTAACGAGCAAATCTACCCTGTAACCTCAATGCTTCCTTGGGTAACGCTCGCTGCCCTGCCCGAGACCTACTACACTGCCTTTGGGTCATTCAAGAATCTTCGCCTTGAGGACGGACAGTCCGTACTGGTCAGAGGTGCAACAAGTGGCGTTGGTGTTGCATTTGCGCAGCTTGTACGGGTGGCATTTCCGCACGTTCATCTCCTAGGGAGTACAAGATCGGCCAAGAGGACTGTCTCGCTGCTTCAAGCAGGTTTTGATGAGGTCGTACTTGATGTAGACGGACATGTGCAGCTTGAAGGGCGACAACTCGATCGTGTGCTTGAGCTTATAGGTCCCGCCACACTTAAAGATAGCTGTCGTGTTGTGCGTGAATACGGCATTGTATGCAGTACAGGGCAGCTTGGTGGAGCGTGGTATATGGATGGCTTTGATCCCATCGTGGACCTTCCGCCCAATGGCTATATCACAAGCTTCTATTCGGATAACGTTGACCAGTTGCACCTGGATGAACTCTTCTCATTTGTTGAGCGCGAACATGTTGACGTTGTGCCCGTACGGGTCTTCTCGCTTTCACATATGGCAGACGCCCATGCGTTTCTTGAGGACTCAGATGGCTTTGGGAAGGTTGTCGTGGTCAATGATGAAGAAGATTCTAGGAGGTAGATAGCAATGTGCGCAGCTGCAAATGAAAGTTTTACCGAGTATCGCAATGACGCTCGTCCACATCGCTCTGATCTGCCTGCCTGCCCTGTGGAGACAACTGCCCAGCTCATAGGAGGCAAGTGGCGACTTCTTATCATGCGCGATCTTCTTTCCCAACCCATGCGCTTTCGCGAGTTGCAACGCTCGGTGGGAGGTATCTCCCAGAAGGTGCTCACGAGTAATCTGCGTGACATGGAGAAGCATGGTCTGATAGTGCGACGAGTGTTTCCCGAGGTACCACCGCGTGTTGAATACAGCCTGACAGAGCTAGGGCAAAGCTTACGCCCTATTATTGATGCTATGCGAAATTGGGGCTTGAACTATCAAGGGATGGCGCTTGAGGATTAATATGCTTATCTACGTGTCTATCAGCAAGATGCTTGTGCCACAAATCTAATTGGCACGGCCAGTATCTGCATCGTGTAGGCTCAGGCTCTGGATCGTGCATAGTATGAGTGACTCAGCTAGTCCTTCACAGGAATCGTGACATCATTTGAGATACTCGGCGTAGAAAGCGGCTATCTTGTTCCAGGGGATGAGGTCGCTGTTCGGACCTCCGTCGTAGAGGTCGGTGTGAACAGCACCGGGGATGATCATGAGCTCCTTGTTAGCGGCGTAGGGGCTGCCCTCGGTCATCTTGGTGTACTCGTCGCGGCTGAAGTAGCAGCTGTGGACCTTCTCGCCGTGAATCATGAGTACTGCGCTTTCGATCTCGTTTGTGTAGCAGCAGATGGGCTGGTTGATGAAGGACATGCAGCCGATCGCGTTCCAGCCGTTCGTGGAGTTAAGAGAGCGGGGATGGTAACCGCGAGGCGTCTTGTAGTAGTCGTGGTAGTCCTTCACGAAGAAGGGTGCGTCCTCGGGCACAGGGTCTACAACACCGCCTGCGCGCGAGTACACGTCGGATGCGTATTCAGTGGTACGCAAGGCGTTGAGCTGGCGCTTCATGACGTTGCGCACCTCTGCACTATCTCCGGAGTCGAAGTAGCCGTTGGCGTTCACGCGGCTCATGTTGTACATGGTGGAGGTCACGGTCGCCTTCACGCGCGTGTCGAGTGCCGCGGCGTTGAGGGCCATGCCGCCCCAGCCGCAGATGCCGAGGATGCCGATCTTCTTCAGGTCGACGTCGTCGCGGTTGCTGAGGTAGTCAATTGCTGCTTGGAAGTCCTCGGTGTTGATGTCGGGTGAGGCCATGTAGCGGGGCTGTCCGCCGCTCTCGCCGGTAAAACTCGGGTCGAAGGCTATGGTCAGGAAACCGCGCTCAGCCAGCGTCTGGGCGTAGAGGCCGCTTGACTGCTCCTTCACGGCACCGAAAGGGCCTGCGATGGCGACGGCGGCAAGCTTGCCTTGCGCGTCCTTCGGTTTGTAGAGGTCCGCTGCTAGCCAAGTACCGTAGCGATTATGAAACTCGACCTTCTCGTGGTCGACCTTTTCGCTCTTTGCAAAGACCTTGTCCCATGCGGGGGTCATTTCGAGGTGCATGTTCGCTTCCTGTCCGTTTGCGTGATCTTTTCGATATTAAGACAATCCTGCTCTTGAATTCATACAATTACAAGTACTCACCTCGCATACGTTTCGCAGCTATCAATGATGAATTCTCCAATAGCTCCAGTGATAAGGGAAGAAAGTCATTGCCGAATGTATATGGCTTCTACGTCGGTAATACCTACCGTGGTGTTTGCCCTACTATATAGGTTAATTTTTTAATCTTGAATCTCTTAATTCTGCTCATTTGTATTTGTGTGGATAGATGGGTAATTACTGTAATACGACATCTTGACGCAATACGTGCTACAGCGCGGGACTGTAATACACAAAACAGTTTACGATTCATCAGCTCCATCGGAATTGGATTCATAATTTATCAGCGGGCAGCGAATTAGGTTCATAGTTCCCCACCGACACAAAATTTACCAGGACATTTGTAAAGCAAAACGAGAAAAACAAACCCTTTGCGAGTAGGGATGAACGGTGGCTTTTCCCGCACTACCACAATTTCGATAGATGGTTCGTTTTTCGAGCTATAGAAAAATGTGACCTGCGCGTTTATGCTTGCTTACCCCGAAACTTGAACCATTTGCGGTTTGTGTTTGTGGGTTATATTTGCGGTTTGTACCCCACCTGTGCTTTAAGCAGAGAAACTTGCCTGTGCTGGAAAGTATGTGTCTAAGTTCTGCTCTCATACGAATAGCCACCCATTTCTTGGGCAACGAGAAATAGGCGGCTTTCCTGTGCTAGGCTTTCTTTGCATGAAATGGATGCCGTCACCGATATTTTGATGACTTGCAGATGGGGAGGTATGCGTTGATTGAGATGTTTCGAACTGAAGGTCGCGTAACCTCACCAGTGGATGATATGGGTGATGGCAGTTGGATAAGGTTAAGCGCGCCAACGCTTGATGAAGTAGATACGATTGCTGATGCCTTTGGGCTTGAGCGCGATGATGTGCTGTCTGCGACTGACCTTGAGGAAAAGGCGCGTGTGGAGTATGAGGGTGACACCATGCTGATATTGGTCGATGTACCCTCATCGGGTGAGATCCATGGTGAGCAGGCACGCAACACAGTGCCTCTCTGTATTATTCTGACCAAGTCGAATGTTATTACGATTTGCTCGGAGCGTTTTGCTCTGCTGGATGATTTTTCATCAGGCAAGGTATGCGGGTTCTCGACTTGGCGACATAGCCGCTTTGCTTGCAGTATTTTGCTGCGTTTAGGTGTGTTTTATCAGCAGGTGTTGGTAGATATTGACCGTAAGCGACTTGCTCTTGAAGGGAGAATGGATCGTAACATCAACGAATCTGACCTTTTTGATTTGCATGCTTTAGAGTCATCGTTGGTATACCTATCAACCTCGTTGCAGGGTAATGCCAATGTGCTTGGACGCCTGCGTCGTTCGTCTCGACTTCTGCGGCATGAAGGGCTTAATGAAGTGCTTGAAGATGCTGTTATGGAGCATCAGCAGGCAATTGAGATGGCACAAATTTATCGCAACGTTATTGATGGTACGCGTGATCTGATGTCTTCGGTAATGGATCTGCGCCTTAATGAGGTTATGCGCCGTTTAACAGTCATCACTGTTGTACTGTCAATTCCGACAATTATCTCGGGTTTTTATGGTATGAACGTCGATACACGTTGGATGCCTTTTGCCAATACCGTACACGGTTTTACCCTGATTAGCTTACTTACCGTGCTTGTTTGTTGGTTACTTATTATTCTGCTCAAGAAACGCCGTGTATTTTGATTTAATCATTGGATTTCAACATATCTTGCAAGATGGAGATAACTTTTTGCGGTCTCAGGAATAAAAGCATATCAGCAATATAGTCTCTGAGCTCTCTTAAGTCCTCTTCAGCATCAGGTGTGATGATGACTTGATAGCTATCCATTAGGGAAGCTCCTGTTCAAGATCAGCAAACACGTCTTGATAAGCTCTACCTTGCTTCGCTTTGGATTGCTCGTAGCTATGAGCAAGTTTCGCACTCAATCTTTCTGATGTCATTTCATCTGCAGTCTCTGGAATGGATGGGAGTGTCAGGGGAAATGGGACACCGTGTCTGTAGATAATCTGGCGGTAGAGTGAATTGATTACTACAGATGCTGGTATACCAAGCTGCTGCAGTATAGCCTCTGCCTCATTTTTCACATCATATTCAACGCGTGCGCTGACCGTTGCATCTTTCATAAAATACCTCCTACTTTGTCTATATTTTGTACTGCATTGTTTTGCTGATTGCAATACAAATAATGTAAGTAAAACAGTTTTGATGCTAAGTCATAAGAAAAAAGGGAGGAACGTAAAGCTCCTCCCTCATCTAGTAGCTATTCAACTCCTAGTGGCTTATTAGTTTTTGCCGGCTAGCGCCTTGAAATTGTAGGTCTTTCCATATACGACAACGGTGCCATCATTGTTGAAGACAATATCCTTTAGCTTTACATTGGGAAGCTCAAAGAAGGCATCATTAAACTCGTCTTCGCTCATACCGTAGAGCGCGCTGTACTTGGCGATTATCTCTTGGTCGCTCATGCCCGCGTTAGGACTTTTAGACTCTGCTTGTTCGATTGCAATGCCAGGATACTTTGACTCGGGGTTGGAATAGACGCTGGTATAGCTGCCATCCTCAAAATAGACGACCCAGCAGCCCTTGTTAACCTGTACGATGCGGGTTGCCTTCTTCTCGATCTCTGGGGCTTCCTTTTCGTCCTGATTGTTATTTTCGGCTGGTTTTGTCTCATTCTTATCGACAGTTGCGGCATTTCCCCAGCCGTTTTTACCTTCGGGTCGTGCCTCGGGGTGGAGCACCAAATACTTGAGGGTAGCAACAACATCGCGGGCATTATCAGAACCAAAGGTAGAACCACCATCACGGCAGAACTGAATGATGGTATCGATACTGACATAGTGGTAGTGATCATAGTGAGGAATGACAAAAGCATTGCGACTCTTGTCGAAACGCGTGGTGTGAGTTGCACCGCCGTAGCTAAGTTTGTCTAAAGGTACGATTAGCTTTGCTTCCACATCATCGTATTCGAAACGCTCGTTATCTTTTACAGGGTCAAAATGCTTACCGTGAGTGGGATCGTACTCTTCAATCTTGATATCAGGGTAAAGATTGCTGGGGTCATCGCGAGTAATGCTTTCGGTACCATCAGCATGACGCAAATGCCAGTGATCTTCGTGATGTTCGATACCCACGATGCGTTTGGGGTCATTGGGATCCTGCTTGATAGGGGTTACTTTAGTTTTGCTTGGCTTGTTAGGTTTGCCATGCTCACCAATATAGTTTTCGATTTTGATATTGGGGAAGATACGCGCCGGATTGTCATGTGTGATGAACTCGCTACCATCCTTGGTATAGGCATGCCAATGATCACCGTGTTTGGCGATGCGAACGATAGGCTGCAGGGATAGCTCGCGCAAGCCTACGACACGAACAATGCTTAGGCCGCCAGGTAGTTTGGGCAGACTCTTGTTTTGCTTTGCGCCTGTGGTGCTGGCTTTGGTTTTGCTGGTCCTTGCCTGCTGGATATTGAGCTTGGAGCTACTGTGATCAGCGTGAGAACCCGTGTAGGTACCTACTATTGCATGAGGGTAGTAGGGGCGAGGGTCAGTGTAAGTTACAAACTCAGAGCCGCCAGCAGTAAAAATATGCCAGTGATTGCCGTGCTGGAGAATTTTGACCACGGTGTTAGGATCGATGTTATCGAGCTCCTTGCCCGTGACAACCTTGGCAGTCTTTTTGAGGTCACGAGAACTTTTTGCCTTGGCAGGGTCGGTATAAGTGATAATTTCACGACCGTCTTTGGTAAAGACATGCCAATGATCACCGTGCTGAACCACCTTCACAATCTCGTTGGAGTCAACTTTGGAGTCGATTAAGACCTCAGTAGTGTGGTCTACTTGGAAGTTCTGAGTTTTCTTTTGGATTGCTGCGGAAGCTTCTTTTTGGTTTTGGGCAGCAGGAGAAGTGGGTTTTTGACCGTAGCTACAAGCGCTCGCGGCAAGCGCGAGACAAAGGGCACCAGAAAGTGCCACTTTCTTTGGATTATTTATTTTTGGAAGTTCCTAACGTTTTTTCACAATCAAACTAATAATGAGAATAAAGACGCTAATCAGTACAATTACCGCACCGGGGCGCAGGTTGTAGTAGTACGAAATAAATAAACCTGCATACACCGAAATGAGCGAAATGACGATGGCAATAGCCAAAGTACCTCTATAGGTGCGACCCAGCTGCATAGCGCCAATGACTGGTACAACAAGAAGTGAAGATACGATGAGTGAGCCGATGGTCTTTGCGGCGATGGAAACCGTAATGGCTACCATAAAAGAAAATGCAAAGCTTAAGGTCTTTGCCTTGATGCCAAGAAGTGCTGCGGCTTCGGGATCGAGCACACTGAGGTATAGCTTGTCATAAAGTAGACGATAAGCAATGACAACGACACAGGCAATAATGATGACGAGGTAAAACTCCATATCACTAATGGTCACGATGGAACCAAAAAGATAGGAGCTAATGGAGTTACTGTTACCCGCGAGGCTAGTAAAGATGCCTGCCAGGCCAATTGCTGTAGCAAGTACGATAACAGCAGAAATTTCTTGATAAGCTTTGAGTTTGCTGCTCATGAGTTCGGTTGCAAGACCTGCAATAACGCAGGCAGCAATAGATCCCAGCAATGGATTAAAACCAAAGCAAAGACCTGCAGCAACGCCAGCTAGCGAAGCATGTGAAAGAGTATCACCCATCATTGATAGGCGCTTGAGTATGATAGGAAGACCAATGCAAGGCAAGATAATTGCCAAAATACTGCCTACCATAAAGGCACGTTGCATAAATTCATACTTAAACAAGGCCTTCCATGCCTCCCTTCCACAGCTTGGGGTCCAGTTCAGAGCAGCTACCGTTTTTAAGACGAACAACTCTGTCGACAAAATTCGTCGCCTCAGCCGGGTGATGTGTTACTAGTACAATCGCGCGTCCTTCATCGGCAAGCCCGCGTAAAATCTGATAGAGCTCAGCTGAAAAAATCTTGTCGATTCCTGAGGTTGGTTCGTCAAGAAGGATGAGACGAGCGTCTTTTGCTAGTGCCAAAAGGAGTCCTACACGCTGAAGCTGACCACCCGAGAGTTCACTGAGGCGGCGATTTGCGTGATCTTCAAGTTCTACTGTCGCTAGAAGCTCGGTAATGCTTGCCTTCTTTTTAAGATGGCGAAGCTCAATGCGCACTACTTCTTCAACCGTAGTGGGAAAATACTTGTAGCCCAATACTGCATTCTGTGAAACATAGGCAATGTCGCGATAGTGATTGTCGATGGCGTGGTCGTCACCAAAGAGACTTATTTTGCCGGAGCTTGGTTTGAGCCTGCCCAAGATTAAATTCATCAAGGTAGACTTGCCAACACCATTTTCACCAATAAGGGCCAGGAACTGCCCTGCATCAACTGAGAGGTTCAGCTGATGCAGGACGGATTCCTGTTCGTACGAAAAACTTAAGTCGCTGATAGCTAGCGCGTTTGCCATAAGAAAATCTACTTATCGAAAGACTTCATAATCATGTCAAGATTGCGTTCCATGAGGCCAAGATAGCCAAGGTCCTTTTCCTCATCGGTAACGCTTTCCATAGTATAGATGCTGGCAGTCTTCACACCGGTATTTTTTGCGAGAGTTTCAGCAACCTTGGGAGTTGCGGTGCCCTCAAAGAAGATCGTGCTGACCTTGTGCTGCTTAACAAAGTCGGCAATTGTGGCAAGCTGCTGAGCAGAAGGCTCGTCTTCGGGGGAAATACCAGTTACTGCGACCTGCTTTAGACCATAGTCATTGGCAAGATAGTTGAATGCAGCGTGTGAAACGATGAGGTAACGCTGGTCTTCAGGGACAGAAGAAATCTTCTCCTGGAACTTCTTATCGAGAGCATCAAATTTGGCAGTTGCTTCATCAAGATTCTTTTTGTAGTACTCAGCATTGTCAGGATCAATTGCGGAGAGCTTCTCGTAGATAGCGTTGAGCTCCATCTTTGCATTCTTGATGCTTAGCCATGTATGGGGGTTGATACCACCGTGGTGATGATGGTGGTGCTCATGCTCCTCGGACTCCTCATCATGATCCTCGCTGCCGGAGTGCTCATGCTCTTCTTCCTCATCGTCTTCGCTTTTGAGTAGGGTGAGGCCTTCAGAAAGATCAAGGAACTTGTTGTCATCTTTGGCAGTCTCTTTGAGGTCGCCAATGAAGGATTCCATTCCCGCACCGTTATAAATGATGAGATCTGCTTCGGAAATTTTGCCCATTTCAGAAGCCTGGAGTTCAAAGTCGTGAGGCTCTTGGTTGCCGGTGATAATCATTTCGATGTTCATCTTGTCGCCGGCGATGGTTTTGGTGAGGTCATAGATGGGGAAGAAGGTCGTGTAGACGGTCTTTTTTGCACCAGACTGGGCGGTAGTGCTGCCAGAACCTGCAGCTTGCTTGCCAGAAATACCACAGGCTGTCAAGGGAAGAGCTAGAAGGACTGCTGCTAATGTAACTGCTAGCGTTTTACCGAATTTCTTGTGCATCATATCTCCTTGCACGTTCGTCTGATTCTCATTTTGAAGTGATTTTTGAGCTGCTCAGACAAGTAATTCGGCACTCAAGTGGGTGACAAATTTAAAAGTAAGCTCAATTCGAATTCGAAAATGAGAATTAATATTAAATTGGTCTGAAGTAGGTTAGCACAGTTGAGGGATAAAGACATTGGTCATTTTTTAAAAAGTTAAGTCCATAAAACATTCGCTTTTCTGCCGTGTGTTGGTGTGCCGTGCGGGTCACAATGAATACGACGAGTGTAGTCAGCCTTCCACAAACGGTTCAAAACCGTCCCTGGCTTCCGCAAACAGCGCCGCATCGCCCTCAACCCTCCGCAGACGGTTCAAAACCGTCGCTCTGCTTCCAAAGTGCTGCTCAATTTTTTACTGAGGGTGCTTTATGAACCCTCTGCAAATAAAAAGGTGCATTGTGAACCCGTTGTCTTGCATTTCTCACAGACGGTTCAAAACCGTACCAAACGGCTCGAGAAACCCCAGATAAAAACTAGCGCAAGGGCGCATTTTGAATCCGACGCAAGTAAAAGGATGCATTATGAACCGCCTGTGGGGGAAGCATGGTTGGAAAGGTGCATATTGAACCCGTTGCGGCCACTTTTTCACAGGCGGTTCAAAAGCGTACCGAGTGTGCGAGAAAAGGCCAGGTAAAAATTGGCGCAAGGGCGCTTATTGAACCCGATGTGGGTAAAAGGGTGCTTATTGAACCCGATGTGGGTAAAAAGGTGCGTATTGAACCGGATGTGGGGAAGGCGCAGGTAAAAGGTGCATGTTGAACCGCCTGCGGAGGAAGGCGCGTCCAGAAAGGTATTTGACAAATCGCTTACAGAAGATGGGTGCGGTTGAAAGAGTGATGTACGAATTGCCTCCCAGTCCTTGGATGTGAGGAATGGGAGGCAATTTGGGGTTGCGATTATGGCCATGGTTGGCAATAGTCAAGTATCAAGCAGTGCACATGAGATGCAGAAAGCAGTGCAAAAGGCGTCGAAAATTACGCTTCGAAAGTATTGCGACCGTAAGCCTTCTGCCAGTTGGCAGAAAACTCGTCAACAGCGATAGTGGTACCAGGGTGATCAATCATGGCACGGATGACATCGGGAGCAACGGTCAAAGCGGGGCAACCTGCGGCGAGCAACTGATGTACCTGATCGACATTTTTGAAGGAAGCAGCGCAGACCTTGGAGTCGATGTTATAAATTGCCAGCGTATCCACGAGCTCGGCTACCTGACCAACACCATCACCATAGTTGCACATACGATTGACATAAGGAGCCAGATAATCCGCGCCAGCCTTGGCTGCCCAGAATGCCTGGTCGGGCGAATAGATACCCGTGGCCAAAATATTGATGCCCTCTGCCTTGACGGCAGGTATTGCCCGCAGACCCTCGCGACTCACAGGAATCTTGACTAACATGTTTTTGCCGCCACGTAAAGAAGCGATCATACGAGCCTCTTTGAGGATTTTCTCATAATCGGTGGCAATTACCTGCACAAAGACCTTTTGATCTTCGCTGAGTTCCTCAAAAATATCAGCAAGCGCCTGTTCGGGAGACTTACCCGATTTAGTGAGAATAGTGGGGTTGGTTGTTACGCCATCAATAGGAAGAATGGCATTGAGTTCCTTGATGTCTTCGATGTTTGCGCTATCGATAAAAAATTCCATGAGACCCCTCCGTTTTGCCTGTGTGCCTACCGCACAACTCAAACCCTATCTTACTTATATTGCCTGTTCGGTACGCCCAATAATGTCATCCTGTGTTGCTTTTGAAAGTGCGTTAAAGAAGGCACTATAGCCAGCTACGCGCACAATTAAGTCCTTGTGGTTTTCGGGATGTGCCTGGGCATCAAGCAGAGTTTCGCGGGAAACCACGTTGAACTGTACATGATAGCCATGCAGGCGGTTAAAGAAGGTGCGTAGCATCATCTCGAGCTTTTGCTTGTTTTCCTCGCGAGAAAGCATCATGGGTGTAACTTTTTGATTGAGCAAAACACCACCGGTAATCTTTTCAGTAGGAAGTTTGGTGATGGATTTAAAGACCGCCGTGGGTCCCTGCTTGTCACAGTTGTGAGCAGGACTACAACCCTCGGCGAGAGGTGCATGTGCGTGACGCCCGTCGGGGGTTGCCATGGTGCCCATACCTTGGCCAACGTTTGCGGAAATAGAGCTTGTGCCAGCGTAACGGATGCCGCCAACAGGTCCACGCATATAGCGGGTCGAAGGATAATGCTCAATCTCTTGGATATAAGGCTCGTAGGCCTCGACTGCAAGCTGATCGACATAGTCATCGTCGTTGCCATACTTGGGAGCATTTTCAATGAGCAACATTTGAATGCGCTGGCTCTCTTCAGATTGGAAGTCGTCGAGGATGGCATCCCACAACTGCTGTGTAGTGATGGCTTTCTCTTCAAAGACAAGTTTTTTGATAGCAGCAAGACTATCTGCCATGTTGGCAAGGCCTACCTGCAATCCAGAGATAAAGTCGTAGACGGCGCCACCTTCTTTAATAGTTTTGCCGCGAGCAATACAGTCATCGGTGAGCGCCGAGCAAAGCACGTCGGGCACATCGCGTTCGGAAGCCTTGTCGATAAAGTTCTCAACAATGACAGAGTAGCGAGTCATCTCGCGAATCGTGCTATCCCACGCGGCAAAGAGCTCATCGTAGCTTTGCATATCGGTGAAGTGACCATAGTCTTTGGTGAAGCGTCGACCGCTCGTGAGATCCACACCACCGTTCATTGCGCAGAGCAACAGGCGAGGGAAGTTGAGATAACTCATGCCAGTGCAGCGATAACCCCACTTGCCAGGAACCGCAGTCTCAACGCAGCCGATTGCAGAATAGTTATAGGCATCTTCTTCGGCGACGCCCCAGTTGATAAATGAGGGGATGATGACTTCGTCGTTGTTGAGAGCGGGCATACCAAAGCCGAGTTTCATCACTTCAACGCACTCGTCTAAGAATTTCTTGTCGATATTGGCGTGATAGCGCACAGTGAGATTGGGCTGGGTCAGGCGGGTTTGTGCAACTGATTGCAGCACAAGATAGGACAGCTCATTAACTGCATCTTTGTGCTCGGTGGTTTGGCCACCAATAGTGACGTTTTGGTACATGGGGCTGCCAGCTGAAGATAGTGTATGCGATTGACTGCGGATTTTTTGGACAGTCAGAGACTTAATCCAGAGATTAGTAAGCAGTTCAAGCGCTTCGTCGCGAGTGATGGCGCCGTTTGCAAGATCTGCTTGGTAATAGGGCAGCATGTACTGATCAAAACGGCCATAGGAGAGTGAGTGGCCGTTGGACTCAATCTGTAGCAAAACCTGGGAGAACCACACGGTTTGAATGGCTTCGCGGAAGCTGTTTGCGGGTTCATAGGGAACCTTGGCGCAAATCTCACTCATACGGGTAAGCTCTGCTTTGCGGATAGGGTCGGTCTCAGCTTGAGCAAGTTCAAAAGCAAGAACGGCATAGCGCTGAGCCCAGCGACGGGTGGCCTCAATCACAATGAGAACGGCACGATAAAAGGCCAGCTTATCAACGGATTCGGGATCGGTGAGATCGAGCGCTTCTTTGGCTGCACGCGCGCGTTCCTCATAGCCGCGCAGGCCCTCGCGCAGGAGGCGGGCATGATTGATGGCGAGGTGAGCATCACCTGCATTGAGTTTACCCTCCATGCCAAAAAGACCCGTCTCCATAAAGACTGAAACCTCATCGGGAAGCAGAGCCATACCGCGATCGCGTAGAGTGTTGTTTTCCCAATATGGTGCAATCTCACGAATACGAGCTTTGTCTTCGTTGGTTACGTAGAAAACATCGCCGTCACGCTTGTCAAAAAGGTCTAGCTCATCCATGACAAAGCCTAGCGTGTACTCGGGAAACACTGGTGCATTGCAGTTTTTGCTCGCTTGATTTCCTGCGAGCAGCGTTTTGTCCTCAATGTAAATGCTCATGTTGTCCAAAATATGAGCAAAAGAGAGAGCACGGCGGAGAACGGGAGGCTGGTTTGTGCTCTGCTTGTAAGACTCAGTGCACAGAACAGCACGCTCAGCGTCAACAAAGGGCTTTTCATCGAGCACTTCTTCGCGGAATGCCTGCATGCGTGCAGTCAAAGAACCAAAGTGCTTGGAATTCTCCATGACCTGCTCCATTTCATAAAAAAGCTTGAAAACTTTCGAACGTAAGTTTATGATAACAAGTCAAGAGGGGCTGTCAAGCAAAAAAACAAGTTGTGCAGAGGATATATATGCAGTTGGCAACCATATTTAACATCCAAAAATTCAGCCTTAATGATGGCCCTGGAATTCGCACGGTAGTGTTCCTTAAAGGTTGTCCTTTACATTGTTTTTGGTGTTCTAACCCCGAAAGCCAAATGCGCCGTCCGCAGTTGGAGTGGAAGGCGGACGTCTGCGTTGAATGTGGTGTTTGTATAGCTGCCTGCCCACAAGCAGGGCTGTCAACAACAACAGGTAAGCGGCACGTAAATATAAACGCAGTTGATGGCTCATCTGAACTTGCAAAGCAGATGGTAGATGCATGTCTAGGACGTGCGCTGTCCTTGGTGGGAAAGGCGCAGACAACCGAAGAGGTTCTCAAAGTCTGCCTGCAGGATAAGCCTTTTTATGAAGACTCGGATGGTGGCGTTACGTTGTCTGGCGGCGAAGCAATGCTTTGGCCTGAGTTTGATATTGAGCTCCTAAGTCTATTGCAAGCTGAGGGAATAGATACGTGTATCGAGACCGAAGCTTACGTTTCAAACAAGGTCTTTTCTGCAGTGGCGGAGCATCTTGATCACCTGCTGATTGATCTTAAACATGGAGATCCATGTGCGCATAAGCGCGGAACAGGTGAGACAAACGAGTTGCCCCTAGAAAATATTCGTTGGGCACAGGAAGCGGGTAAGGATGTGCTGATACGAACGCCGGTTATCCCCCGCTTTAATGACTCAGTTGAGGATGCAAAGTGTATGGCAGAAATTCTTGCTGAGTTGGGACTAGAGCGTGTGCAGTTGCTGCCTTTCCACAACTTTGGCGAAAGTAAATACGCTCTGCTTGAGCGCAACTACCAGCTATCAGGAGAAAAAAATCTCTCAAGTGATGACTTGGTATCCTATGTTCAAGCGTATGAAAGCGCAGGAATACACGCTTTTTTCTAGTTTCTTTGTTCGTCCGTTAGGTAATTAAATACCGACACATGGGCGGAGACGCGGCGTCTTGTGTTGAGCGAGCTGTTAGGCAAGTGCAATATGAATGCCGAGTTTTTTGACTTTGCGACGGTCGGCAGCACTGATGCCAGCGTCAGTCACAAGATGTATTGGCTTGTTTTCAAAGCGCAAAGGTACCGCTCCATATTGGTGAAACTTTTCGGATTCAGTCAGTACAACTACTTGGGCTGCTGATTCTGCCATGGCAAGTACTGCTTCAGCGCGGAATTGATCCCCGTTGGTAAATCCTATGCCGTCAAGCCAACCATCAGCTCCAATAAAAAGTCGTTCTATAGCAAAGGACTTTACGCAGCTACGCAGAAGCGGACCTACGGTAACCTGAGAATCACTTTGGACAGTACCACCCAGTAGCACTGTTGTGATATTGGGGGAGTCACGCACATACGTGCTGATAAAAACGCTATTGGTGATGATGGTGACGCCTTGGTGTGTATCCGCCAACTCGCGGGCAAGCAGAGCACAGCAACTGCCACTTTCAATCATGATAGTTGCGCCATCGGATACCGATTCGGCTGCTCGTTTGGCGATGCGAAGTTTTTCTTCATAGTGGTAGGCAAGACGTCCGGCGACATCATTGGGATTTGAAAGCAAAGCAAAGCCGTGTTCGCGTAAAGCAAGACCGCGTGTTTGTAGGGAGTCTAGATCTTTGCGCATGGTAACGGTTGAAACGCCAAAATGCTCAGCGAGAGCAGAAACCTCAATTTTCTTTTCACTGGTGAGCAGCTCAAGAATCTGAGCATCACGCTTGGACATAAAACTCCTATCGAAGGAAAAATGAGCAAAATCACTTTCATATGAAACCATGATATATTTTTTCTTGTAAAAGGTGGTGAAGACGGATGATGGGCAAAACCCACATAAGTGTTGGTATCGCAGCGGCGCTCTTTGTGTCACAGCCAGCGAGTTCTGCCGCCTGTCTTGCCACCGTCCTTGCGGGCGCACTTGGCTCAATTACACCTGATATTGATGTGCACAACAGTCGCAGTCGTGATGCTCTCATTGCTCGTCTTATCGTAGTGGGGCTGGCTATAGTTAGTTTTGGTATTGATCGTGCTTTAGGCGCACAGCTCTGGGCATATATTTCTCAAATTCAGCTTAGCCAACAAGCCATAGGGCTGCTTGGCTTTTTTGGGCTTTGTGCCATTGGCAGATTTACGCCGCATCGGAGTTTTACTCATTCGGTGCTGGCGCTTGTACTATTTTCGTTGGCACTAGGTCTTGTGCTGCCGATGGCAATTCCTGCTTTTGCGGCTGGTTACGCCTCGCATTTGTTGCTTGATTTGCTTAACAAAATGCCGATGAATTTACTATTTCCTTTGGAGTCGGGTTGGTGTCTGCATCTATGCCATGCTGACGGGCTTACCAACAAGGTATTAATGGTTGCTGGTTTGGTGGGCGATATTGTTTTGCTTACCCTTTGTATTGAAAAATTTATCTAGAAATATCCTATTCGTAAGAGTCTAAATTAATAAAGCTCTATCCATATATTTAGTACTTTCCTCTAAAAAGATGCAGTAAGAATTTACCGACATCTGCCGCAGTAAACAGCAATTAGGTTCACTTTTCATCAGCCTCTCAGCAAAAGGGTTCTCAATTCTTTTTTGACGTGACAAAAGACCAGTTGGTTTTTGAGGCAATGATGCTTTAGGAACCTTTTCGAGCTTTCTGCAGTTTTAGGGACCTTTTTTACAAGCCGAACATCTGAAGCAGATACTATCTCATGACTGCGCAAGCTATAAATTCCCCAAACGCAAAGTAACCCTGATTAACTATTTTATCTGCTAATAGCAGCTCACGGAATCTATTGCCCCGCTCACCGTATTGAGAGCAATTTATGCAATATTTCCAAAACGTTTCGCTATCGTGAGCCATGACCGTTTCGCTTTTGCAGAGGAAGCATAAGGCTTCCAAGTTGAGAGGAGACTAGCTCATGCACAAGAAGTTTAGATTCTCTAAGGCAACCCGCGCTCTCATCGTTGCTGCAACTGCAGTATCGATTTCGGGTATTCCCCAGACCGCTCTTGCCTGTACCCAAGTCTATGTTGGCTCCGAACTTACCACTACTGGTGATACGTTCTGGGGCCGTGCTGAGGACTACGCTAACCGTTACCCAAAGGCTTTTGGTATTGCTCCTGCCACCAAAAATGGCAAAGTCATTCAGAGCTACGAGAATGACATCGATCCCAAGGCAAGTTTCTCTTACAAAATTGATGGCCCTACGTTCCGTTATACCTTTATTCGCGATACACCTGACAATTGGACCGAAGCAGGGGATGCAGGTGCCAAGGCTTATTCCGAGGCTGGTACCAATGAGAAAGGCGTCAGTGTTTCCGCAACTCTGACCACCAATATGAACGAAGCTATCGATAAGGTTGATCCTCGTATCGATACGGGTATTGGTGAGTACAGCATCAACGACTTTGTGCTTTCCCAGGCTTCTACCGCTCGTGAGGGCGTTGAACTGCTTGGTAAGGTTATTGATGAGCAGGGATCTCAGGATTGCAACCAGATTGTTATTGGCGATGCAAACGAAACCTGGATCTTTACTCAACTGTCTGGCAAGCAGTGGATTGCCGTCAAGATGGCAGAAGACCAAGCTTCTGTGAATCCTAATATGGACAATCTTAAGTTTGATGTTGACCTTGAGGATAGCAAGAACTGCTTGCACTCTAAGGATCTCAAAAAGGTTGCCGAGGATGCGGGTACCTATGTTGAAAAAGATGGCAAGATGGACGTTGCTGGTTCTTATGGCAGCAGCTCTGAGGATCAGGGTGTAGGTCAAAATACCCGTTATGTCCAGGGGCACCTTTTCTTTGGTGAGCAACTTGCCGAGGGTACCGACTATACCGTTGACAAAGATGGAGCTGTCGCTACCGTTGCCAACTCCACATTTTATGTCAAGCCTGCCGATAAGGTTGATACTTTCACAGCCTTGCGCTCCTTGGGCGCTCGTGGCGAGGGCACAGCGGTAGATGCCAACAAGAATGATAAGCTCTATTCAATTGGTAACAATCGCAACACCGAGAGCCATATCTTCCAGGTACGCAAAGGCTTGGATGCCGACATTGCAACCATTCAGTGGGAGGGTTTGTCCCGCAGTGAGTTCACTCTTTATATCCCTAGTTATTCTGCATTGCTGACTGAAGTCGACCAGGATATCTACCCCAATGAGGTTGCATACGATACTTCTCATGTGGGCGAGAATATGGAGTATAGCAAGGACAAGGATGGCAATAGGGTTGACGATAAGACCAAAGCTGAGTCCAACGAGAAACTTGCTATGGAGGATTCTGGCAAGAAGTACCTGGATTACGATTTGATGGATCTTAATACTCTTGCTTACAACCACCGCAAAGATGTTGCTGAGGGCGTCCATGCATATCTTGATGTCTTGCAAAAAGATATTATTGCTCAGCATGAAACCGTTGATGCTCAGATGAAAGATGTTAAAGACGGTAAGGCTCGTATGGCCTTTGCGAACAAGGCTCATGATGTTGTATCCGAGCAGGCACAAGCCAAGATTCATACTCTGGTACAAGAAGTACGCGACTACCTGAAGGCTGGGGATACCTCCAAACCTTTTGCCGCAAGCGATCTCGCTGAGGGTAAGCTTGCTACTGCTTTGACCTATGCTGATGAGCTAGCAAAATTTGATGCTGATGCTGCTGCTAAGGATGTTGTCGAGCCGGTTGAGGAGGAGAATGTCAAGCAGGAAGCTCCTGCTGAGGGTTCCGCAGACAGCAAGAAGGCCGACGAGACACGCTCTGTGCCCGCTGGCGTTATTGGCGTCATCATTGCTGTTGTAGTAGCAATTGCTGGTTTTGTTGTTTACCGTGGTCGCAATAAGGAGTAGCAAAGATATTCCGCTTTAAGTACTAACAAAGCTCGGGTGCCACTCTTTATGGAGTGACACTCGAGCCTTTATGTGGTGGAGCTTTTGCTGCTTATGCGTAGTATGCTTTCGTACTCTTTGTCTTTGCTTGAAATGCTATAGCTGCTTGAATGAGGCCACGGAACAAGGGATGTGCACGGTTGGGACGCGATTTAAATTCAGGATGTGCCTGTGTTCCAATAAAGAAGAGATGGCCTTTAAGCTCAATCATTTCGACGGTGCGATTGTCGGGTGAAATGCCCGAAAGTATCATGCCAGCATCCTGCAATTCTTGACGGTAATCATTGTTAACCTCATAGCGATGTCTATGACGCTCAGATATGTACTCTTGACCATAGAGGCTATATGCAATGGTGCCCTTTTTAAGTACGCAGGGATACGCTCCAAGGCGCATTGTGCCGCCTAGGTCAGTAACGCTCTTTTGTTCGGGCATCAAGTCAATAACGGGATAGGAACTTTCAGTATCAAATTCTGCACTTGCTGCGTCGGTATGCTGAAGGACATTTCTTGCAAAATCTACTATTGCCATTTGCATGCCAAGACATATGTCAAGGTAAGGGATCTGATGTGTTCGCGCGTAGGTTGCAGCATAAATAATTCCTTCGACACCTCTGCCTCCAAATCCGCCGGGGACAATGATGCCATCAACATCAGCAAACAACGCATCGGCAGACTCGGGAGTTAAATCCTCAGATTCAATCCAAGTAATGGATATCTGAGCGCGATTTGCAATGCCACCATGTTTAAGTGCTTCCACAACAGAGAGGTATGCGTCGTGAAGTTCGGTGTATTTTCCCACCAAGGCGATAGTGATACTTTTTTTCAGGATGTCTCAAAGACCACGACAGATGTTTCCACTCTTCCAAGTTGGGCTGGGGACATGCAAGCCTGAGGCAGGACAAAACGCGCTCTGCCAGGTGCTCTTTTTCCATAGCAAGGGGTACATCATATAAGTATTCAACATCTAGGTTTTCGAGCACATTTTCTGCGAGTACATTGCAGAAAAGTGCAATCTTATCTTTCATTGAATCGGAAAGGGGATGCTCAGTGCGACATACTAAGATATCTGGTTGAATACCAAGTCCCTGTAGATTCTTGACACTCATTTGCGTTGGTTTTGTTTTTAGTTCGCCAGAAACCTTCAGGTAGGGGATAAGGGTGACATGAATCATGATGACATTGTCGCGTCCCTTTTCCCATTGGAACTGGCGAATCGCTTCAAGGAAGGGTTGGCTTTCAATATCTCCAACAGTTCCGCCAACCTCAATGATGGCGATTGTGTTGTCATCGGCATTACTATCGCACGCCTCTGCGTCATAAAAACTTGCCTTGATTTCGTTGGTGATATGGGGGATAACTTGTACGGTGCCTCCGCTGTAATCACCATGTCGTTCTTTATTGAGTACCGACCAGTAAATCTTTCCAGATGTCACGTTGGCGCGGCAATCAAGGCTTTCATCAATAAAGCGCTCGTAATGACCCAAATCCAAGTCGGTCTCAGTACCGTCGTCTGTGACAAATACCTCACCATGTTGAATGGGGTTCATCGTGCCAGGATCGATGTTGATATAAGGATCGAATTTCTGCATCGTAACTTTGAACCCGCGAGCTTTGAGGAGTCGCCCCAGTGAAGCGGCGGTAATTCCTTTTCCCAGTCCCGAAACGACGCCACCTGTTACAAAAACATACTTCATATTTATCCCACTGCCATGCATATATATATTTTGCATAGTTCTTTCTAAAACCAAATTTGACGCAAAGACTTGTGGTGGATATACATATGTTGTTTGGGTTATTCTGCGTAACGGTTATCGATAAAACTGATGCCGAGGAACCAAACGAAGGTATGATAGCTCAGCTTTTTGAGGCTAAAGCCCAAAGAGTGCAAAATTTGCACGGAACACGTTTAGGATTGTTGATGGGTTGTTGACAAGGATTATTGTCAACCTGGGGTGTTGGAGCGGCTTTGCTTGCCAAACGCCACGTTCTGTTTCAGAAAAAATGTCAAAAGCCACATATCTCTTCAACGGCCTTCACGTTTGCGCAGGTAGATTTTTTTCGCGTGAAACAGAGTGTGGCTTTTGGCAAAAAAAGTGAAGTAGAACGTGGCGTTTGGCAAGCAAAACCTTGTATAAGACTGGTGTCCTGGTAGTCATAATCTCATTTATCAAATCGATTCCAAACATACCTCCACACAGCTATGCTCCAAAAGTATGTTCAGAATGCGTTCTCGGGGTTGCATGAAAACCTAGTAGTTTGCTGGGTATAAAGACTGCATGTGTTCAAGCGAAAACGGCTCTGTGCCGACATAAAGAGAGGGATAACGCAATGAAGAAGACCATTCTTATGGTGCAGGGTTCCCTGCGCAAGCAGTCTTTCAATCGTCAGCTTCAGGTAGCCATTACCCAAGCTTTAGGTGATGCAGTTGAGGTTAAAGAACTTGACTTTGGCGATTTGCCTTTTATGAATCAGGATATTGAGTGGCCAACCCCTGAATCCGTTCAGCGTGTGCGCAACGAGTTTGCTGCCGCCGATGGTATTTGGATTGTCACGCCTCAATATAACGCCAGCTATCCTGCAAATATCAAAAATCTTATTGACTGGATGAGCCGTCCTTCGGCTCAGGGCTCTTCTGACAAAGCAACCAAGGATAAGAAAGTCACCTTCTCTGGTATTGGCGGGAGGATTGCAACCCTGCAGATGCGCACCAAGCTCGGCGAGCTTCTTCCTTTTGTTGGTATGAATCCCATGGATGAGTTGGGTCAAGGCTATGCGGTCAATGGCTCTGCTTGGGGTGATAATGTAGTTGTTTTCTCTGATGAGCAGAAAGCAGCTATTCAGGCTCAGGCAGAGGCTTTCCTCAAGTTCATTGAGGCCTAAGCAAAACGAATACTAATTCACTACCTTTCCTTTGTGCGAGAAAACAGCATCCTATACGGGTGCTGTTTTTTTGTAGGTCATCAACCCAGTCTCGTGTGTTCTTTGCACAGGACAAGAAAACCATTCGCTATGCGGGCGGAATCTCCCATGTGCTGTTTATCGAAACAGTTTTGCTCTATACATCCCCATACAGGCAGAATCGCATATCATTTGAGAAGAGAGCTGTCCCCAGGCATTATCCGCTTGCATTGCACATGCGGGGAAGTGGGGAAAAATTTGTTTGTGCTTGGTAAGCGTTGCTCAGCAAGGAGTGAGATTATGCACAACGTTCGCGAGATTTGCGAAGATAGCTGGTGGTTGGGCGCATCTGATAGGCGACTAGAGCTTTTTGAAAACACCTATCCCACGCCTGCGGGTATGTCGTATGACAACTATCTTATTTTGGATGAGAAAACCTGTTTGATGGATGGCACTGATGAGGCTGTCATGCTGCAGGTAATGGAAAATCTTGAGTATTTGCTTGCGGGACGCAAACTCGATTATATGGTTGTGGATCATATGGAGCCCGACCATTGCCGTATGATTCCTCAGCTGGTGGAGCGCTATCCCGAGATTAAGTTTGTGGCTACAGCCAAGGCTTTTGAGTTGATGTCACAATTTTTTGATTTTGATGTTGCTCCTCATGCAATTACGGTCAAGGAAAACGACACACTTGAATTGGGTCACCATACTCTGCAGTTCTTCTTGGCTCCTATGGTTCACTGGCCTGAGGTTATGGTTTCCTATGATCAGTTGACGGGCGTTTTGTATTCCGCCGATGCCTTTGGTGAGTTTGGCGCCTTGGGCGGCAATATCTTTGCTGACGAGGTTGATTGGGAGCATGACTGGCTGGATGAGGCTCGTCGCTACTACGTGAATATCGTGGGCAAGTATGGTTTGCAAACCAATATGCTGCTCAAAAAAGCTGCCAAGTTGGACATCCGTATGATTTGTCCGCTGCATGGTCATATCTGGCGTAAGGACTTTAATCTCATCCTTGATAAGTACGTCAAGTGGGCAAGCTACGAACCCGAGGTCGATTCTGTCGCAATCTTCTATGGCTCTATTTATGGCGATACGGCTGCTGCGGCCGATATTCTCGCTGGCAAGTTGGCTGAGCGAGGCATGCGCGATGTGCGCGTTTACGATAGCTCCAAGACTATGACCTCCGAGCTTGTCTCTGTTGCCTTCCAATACTCCAAACTTGTCTTTGCCTGCGCTACCTATAATATGAGCATTTTTGATAGCATGCGCACTTTGCTGGATGATATTGCGGCTCATGTCCTTAAGAATCGCGTTGTCGGCATCATGGAAAATGGCAGTTGGGCTCCTCAGGCAGGCAAGCTCATCCAAGCACAAGTTGAGGCCATGCCTAACATGACTATTCTTGAACCTATGGTGCATCTGCGTTCCGGTGTTAAGGAAGCTAATCTCGTCGAGATTGAGGCTTTGGCAGATGCACTCGTTTCCGCCTAATTCACCGTAACTTACGCACCATTCATCCGCTTAGGGAGAATCCTAGGCGGATTTTTCTTGACATACTGTATATATAAGGTATATACAGTATGTACGCAATTAACAGAAGAAAAGGAGAGGGAAACTAGCGTGGAGATTGTGATTTCTAACTCCTCTGGCAAACCCATCTATGAGCAGATTGCAGATCAGTTGAGGGCGGCTGTTCTGGCAGGTGAGCTTACTCCTGGTGAGCAGCTCCCATCTATCCGAAGTCTTGCGACGAGCCTACGCATTAGTGCTATTACAACCAAACGTGCATATGCAGAGCTTGAGACCCAAGGCATTTTGGAAACTGTCCCTGGTAAAGGTTGCTTTGTAGCGGGTATCGATCCAGGGCTGCTGCGAGAAGAGCAACTCAGGCGGGTGGAAGCAGCGCTTGCGCAAGCGGCCAATGCGGCGCGAACTGCTTCGATTGATTCTCAACAACTACACGAAATGCTTGACTTGGTTCTCGAGGAGGAGCAATGAGCATGAAAGCATATGTGGGTACAGGCGCTCAGGGTGCTGCGCATTTTGCAAAGAAGTCTTTGGATATGGATAACAAACTGCCCCTTGGTAGTCTTGACTTGTCAGGGGAGATCTGCGATCTGAGATTGCGCGGGATTGGCAAAAGTTATGGTGAGTTTGCCCTTCAGTCGGTATCTCTTGATGTGCCTCGAGGATCAATTGTGGGTTTGGTGGGGCGTAACGGTGCAGGTAAAACTACGCTTATGAAAATTGCGCTCGGTTGCGTGAAATCTGATTCTGGATCAGTTGAGCTCTTTGGCAAAACGCGAGACAATCTCTCTGGTACGGAGCTCACCGCTCTCAAAGCGCGCATAGGTTATGTGAGTTCGGTCTGCGCGTATCCGTTGCAAATGAGTGTGGCACAGGTTGCAACTATGTATAGCTTGGCATATCCAAAGCTTGACTATCAGTTGCTAGAGAATCTGCTTGAGCGTATGGGTTTGCTAAAGTCAAATCCAAAGCCACATCGTTCATATGCTGCCCGCAAAAAGGTGGGAGAGCTTTCTCGTGGTATGGGTATGAAATTGCAGCTGGCTTGCGTGCTTGCCTGCGGCGCAGATTTGCTGGTAATGGACGAACCTACGGCAGGTCTTGATCCTATTGTGCGCGATGAAGTGCTCGATATTTTGCGCGAGTGCATGGGGGACGGCACGAAATCAATTCTCATTTCGAGCCATATTACCAGCGATCTTGAGCATATCGCAGACTATATCGTGATGCTTGAAGAGGGCAAAATTGCATTTGCGAGTGATTGTGACCGCATTTATGACGAAATGGGTGTGGCTCATTTGCGTGGCGAGGAGCTGGAGCATCTGCTAGCAAGTGGTTATATTCCTGCCGGTCAAATCCGTATAGTAAAGCGTGACTTCTCTTGGGACGTGCTTGTTCCCAACCGTGCTCAGTTTGAGCGTAACTTCCCAAATTTTGCCATCGACAAGGCGACAATCGACGAGACCATGACCCTCGTTGCGAAGGGAGAGCTGAGATAAATGCTTGCAGTTCTTTATGCAGATTGGTGCCAGTTTTTGCGTAAACTCCCGCAGTATCTTCTGGCATTTGCGGCTGTAATCATTATCGTAGGGGCGGGTGCAGTCTTTGGAGGAGACGACGTAGATATTGCTCAAGTCACGATAACAAACTTGCAGATACAGATTTCGCTCACAATGTGCTTTATGGTGATTTATATCTTGCTAACGGGTGCCTTTCGAGATGATGAGGCAAATAGTTGGCAGCAGGCGCGTGACGCTCTGCCTCTGACGCGAGCTCAAGTGGTAACAGGACGTTATGCTTTTGTGTTTGCGGCAATTATTACGGTAACTGTAGTTTGTGTGCTACTAAATGGTTTGTTGGTACTTGCAATACAACAATTCGGCATCAATGCTTTGGAAAACATGGCAGAGGTTGGACCGGTACTAGTAGCTACTGCCTTGATGCTGCTTGTGCTACTTTCGTTTCAAATGCCTGTTTTGTTTTGGTGGGGAGCTCAACGTGGTTGGTTTGTTTTGACACTACCCGCGCTACTTCCCTTGTTGATGACTTTTAACGCTGTGAAGCAAGGCTTTTTGTTAGCAGTAGAAACGCTGTCAAAGTTGTATGTGCAGCTAGGAATGGGGTGGAGTTTAGTTGCTGTGGCGTTACTTGTGGGTTTGCTCTACTTTGCTTCTCTAAAACTCTCGCAGAGACTTTACACAAAAAGGGATTTGTAAGGAAAAGCACCTGGGACACATTGCTGTCCTAGGTGCGATGTGCGTCATAGGTGGATGAGTCGCCGCTTAGATAAGTGGGGTCTCACGATGATCAATCGTCAGATAATCTTTGTTGGTGGTATGAGCACCAAGAATTTCGGTCGTAAAGACCTCCAGTTGATCGATAGCATCATGAAGATCATTGACGCGATTAGGCTCGATGCATTCCATAATGAATGCACAGTGGGGAGTATTGTCCGTAGCTTCGGTGCGCTGACAGTCGCGCCAGTTCCAGCAGCGACAAATAGCTCCTGCATCGTCTAGGTATGCAAGCTCACCAGGTAGGGTGGGGTCAGGAGTATCTTCACCAACAGCGAGATAGTCATCTCCACCTTCGCTTACAGCGAGGCGGAAGGTACCCACAAAGGCATCGATATTCTCAACACCCATGGGGAAGGCATAGGTCAGAGAAACTGCATTAGATACATCAACTGCGGGGTTGATGGAGCCAACAGGATTATCTTTAAGAACGCGTTTAAGTAGGTTTTCGACTGAGCAGCGGGCGCCGTGCTTGGTCTTGAATTTACGGTATGCCTCGCGCCATACAGCGGGAACTTTGTTTTTGCTGATGGTATTGCTGGGTACCCATTTGCGCGCAACGATATTGGCACGTTTAAGCTCTTTCTGAGCACGGGCGACCAGCTCGGGATCAATTTGGTCGGTTGGCTTGATGCCATCTACTGTCAAAACGCCGATAGTTGCCTCGGGAAAAAGCTCCCAGAAAGACTCTTCAGTGACAAAATTAATCATACATTCCCCAATGTCTGCTGCTCGTGGTGAACACGCTTGAACGACTTGAATGTTCCCACATTAGTTAAGACTCATGCAGCAGAGTTAAACAAGTCGAAAATTGATGAACATATAAGAGACAGATTAGTAATGTCTTTTTGAGGCCCGGTACAGGGGGTAGACTGTTAGTTCCCAAACGATGAACGGAGTTTCCCTTGCCGCTGTCTTTCGATGAGTTTATGAAGTCTCAGCCTACCTTCTCCGAGGTACAGAGCGCCTCTGCGCCTGCCCTAAAAAAACAATCTCAACCAGCTGTTGGTACATCTGATAAAACACCTCTTCCCCATGTAGAGAGTGCTGTTGATATCGATAGTCTTAATGCTGCTCAGCGCGAAGCTGCGCTGTGTACATGTGGACCCTTGCTGGTTTTGGCAGGCGCTGGTTCAGGCAAGACGCGTGTGTTGACTCACCGCATTGCACATATGATTTCTGATGAAGGCGTACGTCCTTGGCAGGTGCTAGCAATCACTTTTACCAACAAAGCAGCAGCCGAGATGCGCGAGCGTCTGGATGCATTACTTCCTGGGGGCACGCGTGGTATGTGGGTGTGTACCTTCCATGCGATGTGTGTGCGTATGTTGCGCGAGGATGGTGAGCTGTTGGGATATCGTCCAAATTTCACTATCTATGATGACGATGACTCAAAGCGCCTTGTCAAGACCATCATGGATGAGTTGGATATTGATCCCAAGCAATTTCCCCTACAAGCTATTCGTTCGCGTATTTCTCAGGCAAAAAATGCAATGAAAACACCTGAGGATATGGCAGGTGAAGCCACAGGAGATCATAATCCGCTTAGCCTTAAAGCGGCTTGTGTATATCGAGAGTTGCAGCTTCGCTTGGCACGCGCAAACGCTATGGATTTTGATGATTTGCTTATCAAGGCATACGAGCTGTTGGCAAAACATCCCGAAGTATTGGACAAATATCAAGAGCGGTTCCGTCAAATTAGTGTGGATGAGTATCAGGACACCAACCATGTTCAGTATTCAATTACCAATTTATTGGCAGCAAAGTATCGCAATTTAATGGTGGTTGGCGATGATGACCAGTCAATTTATAGCTGGCGTGGCGCCGATATAAAAAATATTCTTGCTTTTGAGCAGGACTATCCCGATGCGCGGGTAGTTAAGCTCGAGCAAAACTATCGCTCAACCCATCATATTTTGTCTGCAGCAAATGCGGTGGTTAGTAACAATTCCCGACGCAAGGCTAAACGTCTTTTTACTGATCGCAGCGATGGAGACAAGATTCGTCTGTATCAAGCGGATGATGAACGCGATGAAGGTCGTTGGATTGGCTCGGAGATCGAAAAAATTCATGACACGGGTACCAGCTATGATGATATTGCGGTCTTTTATCGTACTAATTCTCAGTCGCGTGTACTCGAAGATATGTTACTGCGTGCGGGGGTGCCTTACAAAATCGTGGGCGGTACGCGATTCTTTGATCGGGCAGAGATTCGCGATGTAATGGCTTATCTCAAGCTCGTGGTCAATCCTGACGATGACGTATCGGCATTACGTATTATCAACACACCCCGTCGAGGCATTGGTACAACTTCCATTGGCAAAATCCGCAGTTATGCCACAGAAAATAATTTGACGTTTTTTGCAGCTGCTCAAGCTTGTGTGGCAGAAACAGGTCTTTTTAGTCCTAAGGTACGTGCAGGCTTGGGGGAGTTTACCGCAGCTATAGAAGCAGGTCGTCATCTGCAGGGTGACTTGTCAGATGTGGTTGAGGCAATTGTTGACAAAACGGGTCTTATACGTGCTCTTGAGGCAGAGCATTCCGTTGAAGCCGATGGTCGCATTGACAACATTCGAGAGTTTTTTGGTGTGGCTGCCGAGTTTGATGAGTCGCATGATGATGTTGCAGCAACGCTTGAGAGCTTAGCTCAACTTGCCGCGTCCGCTGCCGGGGATGAAGCTTCTGCAGCGCCCAGTGTAGCAGCAGAAAATGCGGCTAGCGTTGCTGCCAAAAAGCTTCCTGCCTTCATGGAATGGCTGGCTCTACGTTCGGATCTTGATAGCCTAGCTGGATCGAGTAGTGCTGTAACGCTCATGACTATTCATTCTGCAAAGGGCTTGGAGTTTCCTGTTGTTTTTGTTGCGGGTATGGAAGAGGGGCTTTTTCCTCATCGTGCAAAGGAAGGCGAGCCAGATTCCTTTGAGGAAGAACGCCGTCTTGCCTATGTGGCCATTACCCGAGCAGAGCGTAGGCTTTATCTTAGCTATGCAGCAATACGCAGAATGTTTGGCTCTACTTCGGCAAATGCGCCTAGCCGCTTTTTGGCAGAAATCCCTGAGGACGATATTCAGGCTATAGGGCTCGGCTCTTCGGGGTATCGTGGAGTCGGTTGGGAAAAACGTGGCGATCGACATGGTACCTATGGTAGTGGTCGCGGTAGCGAGGTTTATGGTGGTCAGGTCTTTGGCTCGCGCACGCGCTCAACAGGTGGTTCTCGTGAGATTGGCTCTAACGCACAACTCATTCGTCGCGATGCTGCAAAGGCAAATGAAAGCTTTGCGGTGGGTGACCGAGTGTCGCACAAGACTTTCAAGACGGGAATCGTGCGTGCAATAGACAAGGACACCTTGACGGTCTATTTCGAAAGTCTTGGCACTACCAAACGCTTGCTTAAGGGATTTGCGCCGATAGTCAAGATTGTTTAGGAGCAAACGACTCTTTGGTTCTGCTTGCGTTACTCTTTATATATCTGTGAGAGTCCCTATACAGGAGGTTGTTTGTGAAAGGCATTATTCTTGCGGGCGGCTCGGGAACGCGCCTCTACCCCTTGACCATGGTCACGTCCAAGCAGCTTTTGCCTGTGTATGACAAGCCGATGATTTACTATCCGTTGTCTACGTTAATGTTGGCTGGTATTCGCGACATCTTGGTGATTTCTACCCCTACAGATACTCCTCGTTTTGAGCAACTACTTGGTGATGGTAGTCAGTTTGGCATCTCACTTAGCTATGCTGTTCAACCTAGTCCTGATGGGCTAGCTCAAGCTTTCATCATTGGAGAGGAATTTATTGCAGGAGATTCTTGTGCGCTCGTCTTGGGCGACAATATTTTTTATGGCAATGGTCTTTCGCGTCATTTGCGTCATGCTGTCGAGGCTGCTGAGCGTGATGGGGGAGCGACGGTCTTTGGTTATTACGTTGATGATCCCGAGCGCTTTGGTGTGGTGGAATTTGGTGAGGATGGCAAGGCAGTTTCCATCGAAGAAAAACCTGTCAACCCCAAAAGCAATTATGCTGTGACTGGTCTGTATTTTTACGATAACCGAGTGACCGAGCTGGCTCGTCAGGTTAAGCCTTCTGCCCGTGGTGAGCTGGAGATTACCTCACTCAATGAGATGTATTTGCAGGATGGCGATCTTGATGTAGTAACGCTGGGTCGTGGTTATGCATGGTTGGATACTGGCACCATGGATAGCCTCTTTGACGCTTCTAACTTTGTTCGCACTATCGAAAGCTCGCAGTCCATTATGGTTTCGGTACCCGAAGACATTGCGTATCAAAATGGCTGGATTGACAAGGATGCGCTCAGACAAGCGGCCGAGACTTACGGTAAAAGTCCCTATGGTGAGCACCTGCGCCATCTGCTTGATGGCAAGATTCGCAAGGATAGTCGCTTCGAATAGGATTTGATAATCATTTCAAGCGGGTTTTGCTTGTTTATTTTGAATGAGAAAGCAGTACCGCTCTGGTAGCCGAAAGGAATCTACATGGCAGAAGAGAAATTTATTCCCAAGCATATCCTTGTGACAGGCGCGGCTGGTTTTATTGGCTCAAATTTTGTGCATTATGTCACCCGTGAGCACCCAAAGACACAGGTGACTGTGCTGGACAAGCTTACCTATGCAGGCAATATTCATAATCTTGATGGTATTGCATCCGAGCAGATGGGTTTTGTACAGGGAGATATTTGTGATGCTGAGCTGGTAGACCAGCTGGTGGCAGACTGTGATGCCGTCGTACATTATGCCGCCGAGAGTCACAATGACAATTCGATTTTGGATCCGTCACCCTTTATCCAAACCAATGTGGTAGGTACCTATACCCTGTTAGAAGCAGCACGTAAATATGGTGTGCGCTATCACCAGATTTCAACCGATGAGGTTTATGGAGATCTGGCCTTAGATGACCCTGACAAGTTCCACGAGGGTTCGCCTTATCGTCCAAGTAGTCCTTATTCTTCGAGCAAAGCAAGCGCAGATCATCTGGTACGTGCTTGGCATCGCACATTTGGCGTACGTGCAACCATTTCGAATTGCTCCAACAACTATGGTCCCTACCAGCACATTGAGAAATTTATTCCTCGTCAGATTACCAACATTTTGTGTGGTATTACACCCAAGCTTTATGGTGATGGCAAGAATGTGCGCGACTGGATCCATACCGATGATCACAGCAGCGCGGTCTGGGCAATTCTTACTCAGGGACGTGTAGGAGAGACTTATCTCATTGGTGCTAATGGCGAGCGCAACAATATTGATGTTTTGCGCTTGATTTTGGAACATATGGGCAAGCCTGCCGATGATTTTGATTGGGTGCGTGACCGCCCTGGTCATGACCGTCGTTATGCCATTGATTCGAGCAAACTCCAAACTGAGCTTGGTTGGCGCCCATCCCACACTGACTTTGAGAGTGGACTTGATGCCACTATCGCTTGGTACCGCGATAACCGTAGCTGGTGGGAAGATGTAAAAGCCGAGACCGAAGCAAAATACGCCAAACAAGGGCAGTAAGTAAAAATTCGAGGGAGCTTCAGTGGATTTTGGAAAGCAACTCGCGGCACACGAGACAAGCATACCGGGTGTTATTGTTTTTGACCTAACTGTGCACGGCGATAACCGCGGTTGGTTCAAGGAAAACTGGCAGCGTGCCAAGATGCTGAAGCTAGGACTTCCTGACTTTGGTCCTGTCCAAAACAATATTTCTTATAACGAGTCTCGTGGTGCTACTCGTGGCATTCATGCTGAGCCTTGGGATAAATTGATTTCTGTTGTAGCAGGCAAGATTTTTGGTGCTTGGGTAGATTTGCGTCCTGGCGCTAGCTACGGTCAGGTTTTTTGCTGTGAGCTAGATTCAACGCGGGCTATTTACGTGCCACGTGGCGTAGGCAATGCGTATCAGGCGCTTGAGGACGGTACCATCTATACCTATCTCGTTAATGCGCATTGGTCTGCTGAGCAAAAGAAAAACTATACTTTTGTAAATTTGGCTGATCCACAACTCAATATCAATTGGCCCATCCCTTTGGAGGAATCGATACGCTCCGAGGCAGACTTGCATCATCCTTTCCTTGCGGATGCCTTGCCCATGGGCCCTCGCAAAACATTTGTAGTGGGTAGCCATGGTCAGCTAGGACGTGCACTCCAAGCAGAAGTTGCGCGGCGTGGGCTTGAGGGCTGGGAGTTTCACGATATCGATAGTTTTGATATGTGTGACCCCTCAGCCTATAAAAGTATCGCTTGGGATACTTTTGGCACCATAATTAATGCGGCTGCTTTTACGGCGGTGGACAAGGCAGAGACCACTGAAGGTCGTAGAGCTGCTTGGAAAATTAATGTCGAGGGTGTCACCAAACTTTGCCGTACGGCTGCTGAGCATCATCTCACGCTTGTACATGTGAGTAGTGATTATGTTTTTGATGGTACTCAAGAAAGCCATAACGAAAGCGAAGAGTTTGCTCCTTTAGGCGTATATGGACAAACCAAGGCCGCAGCAGATGCACTAGTAGCGCAGCTCCATCGCCATTTTATTGTGCGCTCCAGTTGGGTTATTGGTGATGGCAAAAATTTTGTTCGTACAATGATGGATCTTTCGCATCGCGTTGCAACAGGCGGGCTTTCTCAGGTAAGCGTGGTTAACGACCAAATTGGTCGCCTGACCTTTACGGAAGATATGGCTGCGGGCATTTTGTGGCTGTTGGGATATCGTGAGGGTGATACGGCACTAGATGACCGTGCGCCACATGCTGAATTTGGTACCTACAATCTTACTGGTAGTGGTGCAAGTGCCAGTTGGGCTGATATTGCTGCGCGCATTTTTGATTTGACCGAGGGTAATGGCGATGCGGTCAAGCCAGTTTCTACAGCAGATTATTTTGCCGCTGCTACAAGTCCCATCTCTCCTCGTCCACATTACAGTACCCTTGCGCTGAATAAACTCTCAGCTACAGGTTTTGTTCCTGCGAATTGGGAACAATCGCTCAAAGCCTATATTGAGGCTAAGAAGGCTAATGAGGAGTAAGTGATGTTTGGACTCAAGACGGAAGCGTGCTTTGATAGCGCACATTTCTTGGCTGACTATCACGGCAAATGTGAAAACCTCCACGGTCATCGCTGGCGTGTCGTTGTGTATATCAAGCAAAACCAGCTTGGCGCTGAGGGAACAGAGCGCGATATGGTGCTTGATTTTGGTGAGTTTAAGCGTGTTGTGCGCGAAGAGGTTGCTGCGTTTGACCATATGTTTTTGGTTGAGGAGGGTACGCTCAAGCAGATCACCATTGACGCTTTGCGCAACGAGGGTTTTAAGCTCAAGATATTGCCCTATCGAACAACTGCAGAAAATTTAGCCAAAAATTTTGCTGAGCTTTTTGGCAAACGCTGTCTGCCTATAAGCCAAGTGGATGTATATGAAACGCCTTTGAACTGTGCAAGTTATTTTGTAGATTAGCTTTAGAGAGATTTTCATCGATTTTCCTGTATTCAAATTGGATTGGTTGTGCAAAAAGTAGTGTCATGGGGGGGGGTAGCAAGGTCCTTATGTTCCTCCTTTGGTGTTCGGTGGGGTGGGTATACTTCAAGTGCGAGCAAAATTTTGAACAGAGGAGCAAGTAATGGACAGGCGGGCTCTACATGGTGTGAACCTTACTGGCTGGCTCACGCTTGAATCATGGGTGACCCCTGGTCTTTTTGCGGATTCCGGTGCCCTTGATGAGCCTTCACTGATTCGTGCGGTGGGTGTGGAGCGCTATCAGGAGATTGTGCGCCATCATCGTGAGACTTTTATCTCTCAGGCAGATTTTGTACAGATTGCTGGTCGCGGGTTTAATGCGGTGCGTCTAACCGTGCCATGGTATGTGTTAGGTGATGATGGTCCCGAGACTGGTCCTTATGTGGGATGTATCCAGCAGGTCGATAATGCGCTTGAGTGGGCAGAAGATGTTGGACTCAAATTGCTGCTTGTGTTAGATATCAATCCTGGTCGCGAGACGGATGATGATGGTCTTGTACACGGTCGGGCGCGTTTTATCGATTATCGCCAAAGTGCTTTGCAAGTAATTGCTACTTTGGCTCGCCGTTATGCGTTGCGTGATGGTTTTGCTGGTATTGAAGTAGCAGATGAGCCTCTAGCTCAGGTACGTCATGGCTTGGTCTTAAGCGACGGCGTGCCTATGCACATCTTGCGTACCTATTATCGTGATGCGTACGAGCTTATTCGTAAGGAAGCGGGCGAGGATGTCGTTGTAGTTTTGCCCGACGCAGATTTACATCACTCTTGGCGTTCGTTTATGGGACAGCGTCAATACAAAAATGTTTGGCTTGATGCTCATCTTTACCATTACGAAGATAAGGTGGATGCTACAGGTCCTGTAGGCGTGCGCAAACTCGTGGCAAGTTCTCGCGCAGCGCTTAAAGCTACAGGACGTGGTCGTCTGCCCATGATGGTAGGTAAATGGTCTGGTTCTTTGCCTTTCCCAGATTCTCTGATGACACCTGAAGGTCGCATTGCACTTGAGCGTGTCTTTATAGCCGAACAAATTAATGCTTTTCGCGACTGTCCTGCGTGGTTCTTCCAGACTTGGAAGACGACAAGTAGGCTGATAGGCTGGGATGCTCGTGTGGCTTTGGCGACCTTTGAGAGGCGGATGCTCGACTAATGGCTATTGCACATTCTCATGCAGCTGCAGCCCAGGGGGAGGGTGTCCTTTCTTTAGTTGGTACACCTATTGGTAACCTTGGTGATATTTCACCACGTGTAAAGCAGACTTTGAGTTCTGCTGATGTGGTGCTCTGTGAAGACACCCGCGTTACTGGCAAGTTGATGTCACATTTAGGCCTGCATGTACCTCTTGAGCGCGCCGATGACAATGTGCTAGCGAGTCGTATTGAGCCTACGCTTGCACGTATTGCTGCAGGTCAGCGTGTTGCTTTTGTATCTGATGCAGGTATGCCTGGAGTATCCGATCCTGGTGTTCGTTTGGTAGACGCTGCACTTGAGCAAAACCTTTGCGTGGAAGTTATTCCTGGACCATCAGCGGTTACGTGCGCTTTGGTGGCATCAGGCCTACCCATGGAGCACTTCTTCTTTGAAGGCTTTTTGCCGCGGAAAGCAAGAGCTCAGCACGAGCGTTTGACCGAACTTTCGGTAGTGCCGGGGGCATTGGTACTCTATGAGTCGCCACGCCGTGTGGTAGACACCTTGACTGTGATTGCTCAGTCTTTTCCTCGACGTTTGGTAGCTTTGGTGCGCGAGTTGACTAAGTTGCATGAAGAAGTTTTGCGTGGGCCAGCAAGCGAGTTGGTAGATGAACTTGTGCAGCGAGAAGCTGCGGGCAATGTGCTCAAAGGCGAGTGTGTCATTGTGATTGCGCCACCTTCTGCAGACGAATTGCGCCAGATTGCTCTGCTTCTCTCACAAACTCAGGGGCAAGCTGTCAGTTTTGAAGAAGCGGCACAAGCAGGACTTGCCGCTGGAGAAGCAAAAACTGTTCTTGCTAAGCGTCTTGCCAAACAATATGGTCTCCCAAAATCTGATGCCTACTCTCGCATTTTGGAGCTCTCTGACAACTAAACTGCTTCCAGTCTGTTTGGAGCCTTTTTCTATGAGGAGAACAAATGGGGCTTGAGTTAGAATAATGAGTTGCATCATTCGCAGACTTTTAGCGGGAGACATTTTTCATGGCAGACAATTTGAACAAGCCGTCTTTCTATATCACCACCCCTATCTATTATGTCAACGCCGCTCCACACCTAGGTACCGCGTACTGCACTATCTTGAGTGATGTGCAGGCCCGTTATCGCCGTGCTGCTGGCTATGATGTCAAGTTCCTCACGGGTCTTGATGAGCATGGCGAAAAGGTTGAGACTACGGCCGCTGAACACAAGATGACTCCTCAAGAGTGGTGTGATTCGCTAGCTCCTGCCTTTACGGATATTTGGAAGACTCTTGAGATTTCCAACGATGACTTCATTCGTACTACCGAGCCCCGTCAGGAGCGCGCGGTGCAGTACCTCTGGGAGCGCATGCTGGAGTCGGGCTACATCTATAAGGGCAGCTATGATGGCTGGTACTGCGTTCCCGAGGAGACGTACTTCACCGAGACTCAAGTGCGCCACTCTGACGAGGAAAATCACACCGAAGGTCAGCATCTTTGCCCCGACTGTGGACGTCCCCTACAGCGTGTGCAAGAGGAAAGCTGGTTCTTTAAACTCTCTGCTTTCCAGGATCGCCTCCTTGCTTTTTATGATGAGCATCCTGACTTTGTGATGCCTGCCTTCCGCATGAAGGAAGTTCGTACCTTTGTTGAGGGTGGCCTGCAGGATCTTTCCGTCAGTCGCACGAGTTTTGACTGGGGTATCAAGCTCCCCTTTGATGAGAAGCATGTGACGTATGTCTGGTTTGATGCGCTACTTAACTACATGACGGCAGTGGGTTATGGTCAGCCAGGTGAAGCTGCCGCAGCAAATCTTGCGCGCCGTTGGCCTGCTCAGTATCACGTGGTTGGTAAGGATATCATCCGTTTCCACTGTGTTATTTGGCCTGCCATGCTGATGGCTATCGGTGAAGCTCTGCCCGAGCATGTCTTTGCTCATGGCTTCTTGATGGTCCGCAATGAAGAAACTGGCCAAGGCGAAAAGATGAGCAAGTCTCGCGGCAATGCTATTGCGCCTCAGGAGGTTATTGACCTGTTGGGTATTGAGGGCTACCGCTATTACTTTATGCGCGATTGCAAGCCTGGCGAGGACGGCGCTATTTCTTTTGCTCGCATGGAGCAGGTCTATAACGCTGATTTGGCTAATAGCTGGGGCAATCTTGTGTCTCGTGCACTTAATATGTCCGTTAAGTATTTTGATGGCAAGACGCCTGCGCTTCCCGAGGACTGGGCGCAACGCGAGAGTCCTTTGACACGGGTAGCTGCAGGTATTTATGAGCGCTATGCCGCAAAGATGGACGTTATGGCATATCCTGATTCAATTGATGAGGTCATGGCTCTAGTGGGTGCTGCAAATCATTACATTGAGGACTCCAAGCCTTGGGCTTTGGCAAAGCCAGATGAGAATGGTGTGGCTCAGCTGGACGAGCTGTCCTTTGTCATTGGTGGTCTACTTGAGGCAATTCGCATTTCTGCTCATTTACTTGCACCCTTCATGCCCGAGACCTCCTCTGAGGTTTTGCGTCGCCTTTCCCTCGGTGATGAAGCTGAGACTGACGATTTGGTTGCTGTTTGCAATTGGGGTCAGTTACCTTCTGGTGTTGCAGTGGAGAAAGGTGAAGCGCTCTTCCCACGTTTGGCAGCTAAATAAGTAGTATCAAGTAGAAGTGGTTGTCCAGAAGTAGCAGCAAATATAAATTTGTCCAACCAAAAGAGGGGAGAGCAGGCGTGACGACTGAGACCAAGCAACCGCCCCTGTCGTCTGTAGTTGCCTCTCCTCTTGCCAATCCTCGTGCGACTCATGCCGCTCTGGAGCGTCATGGTCTTGTTGCAAAGCATCGTTTGGGACAGAACTTCTTAGTTGATGATTCTGTTGTGCGTCGTATTTTGCAGCTAGCAGAGCTCAGCAAAGCAGATACGGTACTCGAAGTGGGGTCTGGTATGGGTACGCTTACCTGTGCGCTTTTGCCTCGCGCAGAAAAAGTCATTGCAGTTGAAGCAGATCACACGCTAGAGGCTGTACTCGCCGAGACTTGTGCCCAAGCCTCTGATCACCTAGAGATTCTTTGGGGCGATGCGCTTAAAGTGTTACCTACAGGTCTGGGTGAGGTGCAGCCGACTCAGCTGGTTTCCAATTTGCCATATCAAGTAGCGGCAACTTTGATACTCAAGGTGTTGAGTGAACTTCCTTCTATCAAACGGGTAGTCGTAATGGTACAGGCGGAAGTAGCAGATCGTATTGCAGCGGTACCTGGCAACAAAAATTATGGTGCGTATACAGCAAAGCTTGGACTTTATGCTCAGGTAACCGGACGTTTTGAAGTGAGTCATGCTTGCTTTATGCCAGCGCCACATGTTGAGTCAGCGGTTGTGCGTATTGATAGGCGACCGCTCGAGCAAGACTATGACCCTGTCTTTGTGTCTCAAGTTATTGATGCCGCCTTTGCGCAGCGGCGTAAAACTATTAGAAATTCCATGGCCGCAAGTGGCTTTGACAAAGCAGCCCTTGATACTGCATTCAAACAGGCAAATATTCAGGCAACGTGTCGTGCAGAAATGCTTGCTGTTGAGGACTTCATACAGCTTGCTCGAGCCTTGGAGTCATAGCGATGAATGCAGAGCTTAGTCAAGAACAGCTTAGTGCTGAGTATTGGTGTCTACGTGACAAAAAGAAACGTGTAATAAATTTGCCTCAGCCTTTGGCTGCGTTGGCGGATACTCACGGTCACCTTACGGTCTTTAGACAAGCAGATCCTGTAGATGCTTTGGTGCGCGCAGCTCTTGCAGGACTGAGGCTTTTGGTGGTGCCGCTTGATCCCACAGAGGATGTAAAAGATGTTCCTGCTTTTCTTAATTGGTGGGATGAAATCAGAGAACATGCACATGCGATGTTGGAGCAGCTGGCAGAGATAGGTATTGCGACAAGCGATGATAAAGATTTGCTTGATAAACTTTATTTCATTGCAGGTATTCACCCCTATGGTGCTCAGATTTGGCTTGATGACGCATCTACTCATGAGCGTTTGGATATGCTGCTGGCCAATCCATACTGCCTAGGTATGGGCGAAATTGGTCTTGATTTTGGCCCCTATCATGAGTTGTCTGCAGATGTACAAATTGAGACTTTTCGTCAGCAACTACGCATGGCGCATGAACACAACCTTCCTGTTGAGTTGCACCTGCGCGATGGAGAAAACGATAGTTTGGGTCATGACCTAGCGCTTCAATTGCTTCGTAAAGAGGGCGTGCCACAGGCAGGATGCGATCTGCACTGTTTTACGAGCGGTCCTGAAATTATGAAGCCTTTTGTTGAATTGGGCTGCCATATTGCCTTTGGTGGCGCTGCTACTTTTAAGCGTTCCGATGATATCCGAGCGGCGTTTTTTGCCTGCCCAGATGAGCTACTGCTGTCTGAGACTGATTGTCCTTATATGGCGCCAACTCCTTTGCGTGGTATGGAATGTGAGCCTGCAATGGCGGCTTTGACAATTGATTTTTTGGCCGAGCAACGCGAGTTTGCGGGCATTTCTTCTCGCGAAGAAACGTATCGCAACTTTTGGCATAACGCTCACGATTTCTTTGGACTTACGCTTTAACTTTTAGGTATTGATGCTCTAGGGACTGGGTATATCCCAAGCACTGGTCTTCCTCGTGTACTGCTTGTGCGCGAGGGGAGTTGCCCTGCCTTGAGTTCATATCAAGAAAATCAGCCATATAATCTAGAACCTCATTTACTTGACCATCTCATCGAGTTGATGTGGCCTACTCGCTGCATCGTCTGTGATATGCCAGGTCAGCTGCTTTGTGGTGATTGTCGTCAGAAGCTCAAGTGGATACAACAACGCTATGCCTGTCCCATCTGTGGCACTCCACATGGCTGGCTAACCTGTACAAACTGCGGAGCAGAAGCCCTGCGTGAAAGACGTGTGCGGGAAAACTCTGATACAGATGGAGGTCTTGCGCCCTATCACTGGGAAGCTCGTGCGACTATCTCGGCACTAGAGTTTTCAGGTAGCGGTGCTTTGCTTGTAACCACACTTAAAGACTCTCACGAGTTGCGTTTGGCTCCTATTATTGCAGCTTTGATGGCTACAGCCCTTGATGAAGCGGCAAGCTGGGCGGCAGCAGATGGTTGTGCACGTTATGACTCTCAGGAGTTAGATGGAATCTGTTTTGTACCTGCCTCACCTTTGGCTTTTATGCGTCGCGGTTTTGACCATATGGAACTTATTTCGCAGATGCTTGCAACTTTACTGGGTCTGCCTGTGTATGACGTATTGCTACGCCATGAGGGTCGCGACCAGCGTGAACTGGATAGACAGGGTCGCCTGCGCAACTTAGAAGGTTCAGTGGAGGTGATAGATGATGTAGCTGATGCACGTCTGTTGTTGGTAGATGATGTTATTACAACGGGTGCTACCCTGCGTGAAAGTACGCGTGTGCTGCTTGGACGTGGTGCTCAATCGGTCACTGCCTGTTCTCTTGCGCGCGCATGGTAGGCAAAGGTAAGCAGCTGGTATAATACGTATTGTCTTTCCAGGTCTGTGGTTGCGGACGCAAAGGGCTATAGCCTGTGCGTCTTAGTCCATGACAGACGAGGTCAAAAGGATCCACGTAAGTTCGGATCGCGATCCGAGCGAGCATGGCTCGTCCTAGAGGTAAGCCGCACCGCCCGTCCTACTAGAGATATTCCATCTCGCGGGCGAGAGAGTTTGTAGTGGGGGCACCGCGTCGCCCGAAGCGAAGACTCCTGTGCGCGAGTGTGGGGTCAAATACCAGGTCAGCTGGGAAGACTGTGATTTTTGGTAAGCTCATAGTGGCTTTGAGAGGATAGTGTATGGGGCGAAGTACAAAAAAGCAGCTCACTGGCCTTGTTTGTACCGTACTTATTACGAGTTGCTTGATGGGCTGCAAAGCCAAACTTCCTTTTAAACTTCCCTTTGAGCTACCAGACTTGTCTCATATCACTTCCTCAACAACAAAGCAGGGAAGTATCGCTGATGGCCTTGCTTCTCTCAAACGCAGTGGCTCTGATTTGGCGGAGCCTACTATTCGTGAGACTGGCGTACTCACAATCGGCATCAACACCAATCTAACTTCGGCACCTTTTGTACTTTCGACTCTGGGTGGCGACGCTGTTAAGGGTTACGGCATCGAGTTGGGCGAGGCACTAGCCGATGAGCTGGGCTTGGATGTGCGCTTTGTGAATGTGAACGATATTGATTCTGCCTGTGCCAATACTGTTGATATTGTGCTGGGTGTTTCAAAGGATGATGTCAAGAAATGCAGTATTGTTGGCCAAACCAATGAAGCAGCACCTTCTTTCTTTTATCGCGGCGATGAGCGCGTGCTCGATAAAAAAGAGTTGTCGGGTAAGAGTTGTGGTTTGGTGGCAGGTAAGTCTTCTGAGGCAACTCTTAGTCGTACCGATCTCAAGATGAATCAAAAATCTTATAGCAACCTCAATGAAGCTTTTGATGCTCTTGATGTCGGTGAAGTTGAATATGTGCTTTGTGATGCCTATGCTGGTGCTTTTCTTGCCAATCAGTACAAGGATATTCACTTTGCCGGTAGCCTGATAGCTCCTGTAAATCGCGGTATCGCTGTGCTTTCTTCTAACAAGGGTCTCATTACTGAAATAGGACGTGCTCTTGAGACCCTTAAATCCAATGGTGTTGATACTATCTTGCGCACGAGGTGGTTGGGTAAATTTGCAGGCCTGAGTGCTGAGACGCAGATAGGCGGCATCAAAATTACCGAGAAGAAAGATGATGCTCCTGAAGTGGCCACCAATGCAGGTACAGCAACAGCGCCTGCAAATACAGGTGATTCTGAGGGCTTTGCTAATTCTGGTTATGGCAGCTATGTTGATTACAGCGACTACGGCAATTACAACACGTATAACGACTATAACGAAGGTGGAAATGCTGACGCTGCTGAGACCAATACTGAAGCTATAGGTGGTGAGGAGACCACCTATAGCACAAATGAAGGTGAAAGTGGCGAAGAAACAGTCACGCCCCAAGAGTAGCCGCTGGGCGGATTGTTGGTGATGCTTTGGGTAAGAGAGGGTATCAAAGCAATAGGGCAGAGCTTTTGAGCCCTCGTTTTATAGGACTACAGCAAGGAGGCGCCGATGGTGGATATTAAAATTTCGGGACGCAAGGTTAGCGTCACGGACGCCATGCGCGATGCCGTTGAGGAAAAAATTGGTGGTGCCCTCAAAGTGTTTGATATTCAGCCTATGACCTGCGATGTTGTACTGCGTGTGGACAAAAATCGCTCTAACCCTGAGCGTCGTGCCTGCGAGGTTACGGTTTTTGTTCGTGATACTGTCGTACGTGTTGTTGCTGAGGCCCAGGATATGTATGCGGCAATTGATGAAGCTGCTGACAAAGTAGCTCGTCAGCTGCGTCGTTATAAGACTCGTGTGGTCGATCGCCACCAGCATGCAGGTCATGCTATGCCTCGTCCTCTGCCTACCTCTGTAGAGGATTTGGCAGATTTGATTGAGCCAAGTGAGGACGACGATCAGCTTGTACGTGAGAAGTATGTTGACCTTAGGCCTATGACTGAGGAACAGGCACTGGTGCAGACCGATTTACTCGGCCACGATTTCTTTGTTTTTGAGAACGCAACGACCGGTCTTATAAATGTCATCTACCACCGCCACAATGGTGGTTACGGCATTATCAAGCCAAAGATCGAGGAGTACGATGAGCGAGCTTAGTCGCGAGAACGAACAGCACATTGATATTCAGGAGGGCTCTGCTGCCAACAGCGGGGCCCTTCCCCCACAAAATGAGGGCAGCACGTCCGCTGTAGCCCCTCTTGAAGTAAGGCGCATTGGCAACGCATATCACAAAAAGCGTACGACGCGCATCATTGTAGATACCACCTCTGACTACAACGTTGAAGTTTTAAAACAGCTTGGTGTCGAGGTGATTCACTTCCGCTATGTAGGTCCTGATGGTGAGCATGAGGATGATCTTTGGACCTCACAGACGCCGCATGACTTCTATGAGTACATGCGCAAAAATCCTGAAGCACGTTTTACCACTGAGGCAGTCACGCCAGGCACATACCTTGAGATTTTTGAGAACGCTGCCAAGGAAGGCACGCCCACGCTCTACCTTTGCCTGTCTGAAGGTCTCTCCTCAACTATTAACTCTGCTCGACAAGCTGCAGAGATGATTGCCGAAAAATATCCAGACTTTGAGTTATATGTGCTAGATAACTGCTGTGATTCGGCCGCAGCAGAGCTTTTGGCTATTGAAGTCGTGCGTCAAGCTTCTTTGGGGCTTACTGCTGAGGAGCTCTATGCATGGGCACAGGATGCACGCTATTTTGTGCATGGTTACTTCACTCTTGATAGTCTGCATTGGTTGGGTTTGGGTGGACGCATTCCGCCCGCAGCAGCTCAGTTGGGCGGAAAGTTAGATATGAAGCCCGAGCTTTCTTACGATACCAATGGTTCCCTCACACTGCGTGGCGTGTGCCGTGGTCGCAAAAAAGCTCTGCGTGCCATTCTGCAAGACTTTCGTGATAACTATGCCCACGACTCTTCATTACCGCTGGGCATTGTCTCGGCCGATGCCGACAAAGATGCGGACTGGATTGAAGCTCAGGTTCGCAAAGAAAAGGGTTGCGAAGATGTCGCAGTTATTCGTAGCTCGGTTTCTCCCGTGTTAGGTTCTCATGTGGGTCCTGGTATGGTAGCGCTTTGTTTTTGGGGTGTTGACCGTAGAGAGAAACTATCGCTGACTGACCGTATTGCACGTCGCGTGCGCAAGCGGGGGACCGACGAAAAGTAGAATAGCTTGTGTGCCTGGCGTTTTATATGAAGAAGAATAGAAACTGCGCAAAAAGGGAACCCTAACAGGGATTCGTGTCTTGTGGACAGAAAATTTTTGTCTATACAGCGCAGTATTCAATGGAGGAATAGATGCACGATCAGCATGCTCAAATACACGCTAAATCTCGGGTTGCCTTTATCGGTACGGGCATCATGGGTGCGCCCATTGCAAAACATATTCTAGATGCGGGCTATGACCTTACGGTGTTTAATCGCAGTAAGGACAAGATGGCAGCTCTGGCAGCAGCAGGTGCTCATGAGGCAAGCTCCATTGCCGATGCTGCCCAGAATGCTGATGTGGTCTTTACTATGTTGGGCTATCCCACTGATGTTGAGGATGTATATCTGGCAACGGCAGGTATCCTCGCAAGTTCCAAAAAGGGCGCCTATCTCATTGACCTTACAACCAGCTCGCCCGAGCTTGCACGCGATATTCACGATGCGGCTGAAGTTTCGGGTAGACATGCCTTTGATTGTCCTGTAACTGGTGGACAAGAAGGTGCTGAGGCGGGTACGCTAACACTTATCATTGGTGCTGACGAGCCTACGGTAGCTCCTGTACTTCCTCTTCTTCAAACTTTTTCTGCCAAGCAGTACTACTTTGGTGCCGCAGGTAAGGGTCAACTTGCAAAACTTGCCAATCAAGTATCGCTTGCTTCTTGCATGATGGGTTATGCCGACGCTATGGCTTTGGCCGAGCAGGCAGATCTTGATGTTCAGCAAACCCTACAGATGATTTCTGATGGCATGGGTGGATCAGTTGCGATGACTCGCTTGGCTCCCAAGTCACTTGCGGGCAACTATAAGCCAGGCTTTTTAGCAGAGCATCTGCACAAAGACCTGAACCTTGCTTTGGCATCTGCGCAGGATTTGGGCATCACGCTTCCTGGTACGGAGACGGCGTTTACCCTCTATGACCTGCTTTGTCAGGTGGGTGGCTCTCGTATGGGGACCCAAGCTCTGACTCTGCTATATGCCGACCAAGAAACGGGCGAAGCAGCTGGTCTTGACTGGTCTATTTTGGAAGCAGAGCAGGATGAAGATGAAGAGTGTGATTGTGGCCACAACCATGGTCATCATGACCATGAGCATTGCCACAACCATGGTCACGATCACAACTGCAACTGTGATCATCACCACGAGGACTAAGGCTGCTGCAAACAAGTAGCAGATAGAATGGATTTGTTTATGAGTGAGAATGAAGCACAACGCTCCATGGCGGTGCTCATTGACTATGAAAATTTGGCATTAGGTACAGGTAAACGCAAGCGTAATGGCCACCAAGAGCCGGGGCCTCGTCCCGATGTTAAAAAAATTCTCGAGCGTTTGGTTGAGAAAGGCCGCATTGTTTCTAAGCGTGCCTACTGTGATTGGCAGCGCTTTGACGATGCAATTACACCCTTGCATGAGCTGGGTATTGAGCTAATTGAGATTCCTGACCGTGCCTATACGGGTAAGAATTCGGCAGATATTCGCTTGTCTGTTGATGCAGTAGAGATGTGTCTTACCAAGGATCACATCAATACGTTTGCCATTTTATCGGGAGACTCTGACTTCTCTCCGCTGGTAGCCAAGCTCAAGGAATTTGGCAAAACAGTTGTAGCGGTGGGTATGAAGGAGTCAACGAGTCCACTGCTTTCCGAAAACTGCGATGAATTTATCTTTTACGAAGACATTGTCAGTGATACGGGCATCCCTGATTTTCGTAGCAAGGTTTCCAAGGACAAACACGAGTGCTATCAGTTACTTTTTGAGACCATTGATGCACTCCAGCGTGAGAATGATAGTCCTGCTCTCGCTAGTCTTATCAAGCAAACGATGCGTCGCAAGCGCCCGCAGTTTTCGGAGCGTACCTACGGTTATCATTCCTTTACCAATCTTTTGCGCGAGGCATCCAAGCTTGGTTTCCTTGAGACACATCAGGATGAAAAGAGCGGCACTGTTGTCGTAGATGGATTTAAAGAGTAATGACTGCCGTAAAGGCATATGAGAGGAAGCGAACTATGACTGAACAGCAAACAACTCTGAGCGATGAAATGCTTGCCTCCTGTGTGGAAGAGCTGGGCGGCGTTCGCCGTAGGGCACGCCAAGAAGCGGCCCATGCGCTCGCCGCCGTTGCACATGATACACCCGAGCGCATTTATGACATCGTACCTCAGTTGGTGGAGGCTCTCTATCGTCCTGAAGCTCAGACCCGTTGGGAGGTGCTCGATGCGCTTTCTTGCATCGCCGCCGAGCGTGCTGACTTGGTAGCGGATGGTTGTGATGGTGCTGAGGCTGCCCTTTTTGATGAGAGTTCTTCTTCGGTGCGTGAGTCTGCATTTAGATTCCTTTCATGTTTTGGTGCAACTACCCCTGAGAGGTCCAACGCAGTCTGGCGTCTGTTGGATGAAGCTGTGCAATGCTATCATGGTGACCCCGAGTATCGCGACATGTTGGCAAGCTTGTTGCTCTTTGCACAAGGCTCTCTATCTGATGAGACTCGTGCTGCGTTGATTGAGCGTGTGAGTTTTGATGCTGAACATGGACATGGCTATATCAAGGCTTTTTCGGGAGATATCCTTAAAGCTTTGTCCGATGCAGCAGATTCCAACGGTGAGTAGTATCATTTTTTTCGTTTTGCAGGCTGTCGATATGAGATGCAATGCTGCTTATTACCGCAAAGATGAAATTGCAGACCTTGTCGGTCAGCGCGAAATTTACACTATGACAGCATTGGTTTTGCAGGAGGTTTAGATGGCAGGAAATTCTCAGATGTTCTCTGGTTTTAAGCGCATTATGTGGCCACTTATCGCTGTGGTCTGCCTTGTTGTGGGCTTATTGATTGGCAAGTTTGTGCTTACCAGCAATACAAGCGTTGCATCAATTAAAAACCTTGGTGACAAGACTACAATTGCCGCTGACAAACTTGATACCGTAATGGCGATGTATACCTATGACGGAAAGACCTCCAACATTACCGTTAAAGATGTATTGGAGCTTTCGGGTAACCTTGATAGTGCAAAACAAAAAGATGGTAGCTACACATTGCCCTCTGCTGATGGAGTACTTGCTGCTGCACGCACTCAGATTGTGTTGCAAGAGGCAGAAAATCAAGGAATCAAGATTTCTGATAAAGAACTCGATGAATACACTACTCAGCAATTAGGTAGTGCCGACTACGAGACGCTTGCCAAAAACTATAAGGTTGATGTTGATGTCCTCAAGAAGCTGATTCGTCAGCAGGCTATGACTACCAAGCTGCGCGAAAAGGCAACAGGTTTGACTGCTCCTACGGCACCTAGCGCTCCTACTAAGCCTTCTGATGACAACAAAGACAAGGCTACCGAAGATTATGCCAAGTACGTCATTAAGCTCGCGGGTGATCAATGGGATTCCAAGAAGAATAGCTGGAAGGATGAGGCGGGTAGTTATGCCGCGGCTCTCGCCAACTATGATTTTGATGGCAAAACTGCCACCTATGAGGTTGCAACCATTGCCTACAAGACTGCAATGACTGAGTATTCAACCAAGAGCCAAGAGATTACCCAGACTTATCAGAAGTTCTTCAATAGTCTTTTTGCTAAAGCAACGCTTTCTTTGAGCACGCTCGCCAGCTAAGGAAGTAAACACTATGCGTGTCATAGTGAGCAAATGTTTGCAGGGTTTTGCCTGCCGTTATGACGGTGGAGCAAAGCCCTGCTTTGCTGTCTCAAAACTATGTGAAAAAGCCGAAGCACTAGGGGTTTGCCCCGAGTGTGAGGCAGGTCTTCCCGTACCCCGACCACCCGCAGAAATTCAAGATGGCAGGGTATTTTTCAAAGACGGGCGCGAGGTGACAGAGGCTTTTTACCGTGGTGCTAATCTCTGTTTAGAGCAAGCAAAGCACTTTGGAGCACCGCTCGCGGTTCTTAAAGAGAAAAGTCCCACATGCGGTGTCTCGTACGTTTACGATGGTACATATTCAGGAGTATTACAGGAGGGTACGGGTATCTTTGCTCGACTGCTCCAGGAGGAGGGGATGTGTGTGGTAAGCGAAGAGGTTGTTGAGAGTTGCAAACCGTCTGTTGAGCACCCCGTAGCTATTATTCTTGGGACTGGCTTGGGTCATATTGCAGAGCTGGTTAAGCCTGTGCGTCGCATTGATTATCACGATATTGAAGGTTTCCCTGTGGACGCGCGACCTATTGAAGGCCATAGTTTTGAAGCAACCATTGGCACAATTGATGGAGTGCCAGTCATTGTATATCCCGGTCGTATCCACCTGTATCAGGGGTATTCTACCGCTGAGGTTACCTCATTGGTCCGTCATGCTCATCATTTGGGTGCACGAGATATTATTTTTGCTTGTGCAACTGGTGCAGTTGAAGGCAAGGACCATGTGGGCTTAGGCATCCTGTCCGATCAGATTAATCTGACGGCACGTAGTCCTTTGGCTGAATGGGATGAGATTCGTAATATCGATACACCTTTTGTGGATATGACTGATGCCTATAGTCCTTATCTGCGTACCCTTGCTCGTGGCGTCGCTGATGATGCAGGTATTGCCGTTGAGGAAGGTGTTTTTGCTGGTGTGCTCGGTCCCTGTTTTGAGACCAAGGCTGAAGTGGCTGCGCTGCGCACGTTAGGCGTGTCTTATGTGGGTATGTCAACAACCTGTGAGGTTATTATGGCTCGCGCTCTGGAGATGAATGTTTTGGGTCTTACCTTGGCGGCAAACGCTGCAGGGGATGGCACTTCAACACACGAAAGTGTGCTTTTGCAGGCGGGCAAATATGCAGCTAACTTTGAGCGTCTCGTGCGTGGCGTTTTAAGAATGCTCTAGATCAAGTAGTAGTTCCATCAATCAAGATCTTCATAGAACCCGGCGCGGTAGTTGTCAAAGACTACTTCGCCGTTTTCTTGTGTCTCATCAAGCAAAACATCGGCTTTGATTTGGAAATCACGGTCATCATCTGAATCGCTAATGATTTGAGTAACTTGCCAACGATATTCGCTCTTCTCATCTTGTTCGTCGATGGAGAAGAATTGTGTGGAACGCGCATCACCGTCTAGTTTGATATAGCCGTGCTGCTCAAAGAAGGCATCGGAGCATTCACGCCAACGACGTTCTCCCCAGCCCCAATCGATATCAATGGCGCCTAATGCTTGAATATCGCGTGCGGCGAGCAGGCGTACACGCTGCCAGAGTGCATTGCGGACAAGTAGCGTAATAGCGCGGCGGTCACGGACAACAACATCTTTTGCCACAGGTGGGAGCTGTTCTTCACCGCTTATGCCAGAAGATTCCCACTCGTCAACTAGGCTAGAGTCTACGGTACGTACGGTAAAGCCCAGCCAATCGATGATTTCTCTCAGTTGGTCGTTGAGCTTATCGGGGGGTACCGTGCGTGAAAGTGCACGATATGCTTCGGAGAGGTAACGCAGCAGTGTACCTTCGGATCTGCTCATGCCAAAGCCTGAGACATAGCTTCTAAAGTCGTTTGCTGTTTCGAGCATGTCGCGGAGTACGGACTTAGGATGTAATTCAAAGTCACGGGCCCAAGGAACTTCTTTGCAGTAGGTATCAAAAGCGCGGTAAAGCAGATCGGCGAGGGGTTTGGGGTAGCTCACCTCAGCTATGCGCTCTATGCGCTCGTCGTATTCAATACCCTCTGCACGCATAGCTGCCATTGCTTCGTCACGGGCGCGTCGTTCCTGTACACGCAGAATCTGCCAAGGATTTTCGAGTGTAGATTCAACCATGGAAATGAGGTCATAGGTATAACTCTCACTTTCTGGGTCAAGCAGCTCAAGTGCTGCAAGCAAAAAAGGTGAGAGTGGCTGATCAAGAGCAAAATCGTCAGGTAGTTCCACCATTGTGGAATAGTTGGTACTACCATCGGGTTGCTTGGCGCACAATACCACCTCAGCATCAATGAGTGTTGCCATAACTTCATCAACACGATTATTGAGACGTTGTTTTTGCTCGTCTGTCTGAGCAGAATCAGCGATGAGTTTGCGCATGCGCGCCATGGCATCTCCACCCTGCATAACTTCAGCAAGCACCATGGAGTGTGTGACGTGTAGGTGCGGTGTAAGCGTTTCGGGAATAGACTCTACAAGCTGGTTAAGGGTTTGTTCGTTCCAAGCTACAAAGCCCTCAGGTGGACGCTTCTTTTTGACGCGACGACGTGCTTTGGGATCGTCACCTGCCTTTGCGAGTGCTTTGGCGTTTTCAATTTCGTGCTCGGGTGCCTCTGCAATGACGAGGCCCTCGGTATCAAAACCCGATCGACCTGCACGACCAGCAATTTGGTGAAATTCACGGCTTTTAAGACGGCGCATACGATTGCCATCAAACTTGGTAAGCGAAGTCATTACGACAGTGTGAATGGGTACGTTGATTCCTACACCGAGCGTATCAGTACCGCAAATGACAGGCAAAAGACCCCTCTGGGCAAGCTTTTCTACGAGCAAGCGATATCGCGGAAGCATTCCTGCATGATGTACGCCAACTCCTGAAGAGAGTAGGCGCTTAAGTGTTTTGCCAAATGCTGTGCTAAAGCGGGTATCTTTGGAAGCACGGCTGATCGCCTCACGCTGAGCTTTGTCCGACACGCCAAAGCTTGAGAGCGCTTGCGCTGTTTTGAGGGCTGCATCTTGGGAGCTATGGACAATATAGAGTGGTGTTTCGTTATTTTTGATAGCGAGTTCGACAGTTGCTTCTAGAGGTGTGAGGGCATAACGATAGTGCAAAGGAACAGGACGCTGTGCGTCAAGTACCAAGTCAACGTTTCTATTTGTATGCTCTTCAAGTGAGGAAGCAATCTGGTTGATGTCACCCAAGGTGGCGCTCATGAGCAAAAACTGAGTGTGAGGTAGAGTGAGTAGAGGTACCTGCCATGCCCAACCTCGGTCAGGGTCAGCATAGTAGTGGAACTCATCCATTGCTACAGCCGCAACATCGCTCTGCTCACCCTCGCGGAGGGCTAGATTGGCAACAATTTCTTGGGTACAACAAATAACTGGTGCATCAGAATTGATATGGGTGTCACCCGTTATCATGCCGACATTGTCGCGACCAAGCAGATCAACGAGGCTAAAAAATTTCTCGTTAACGAGCGCCTTTATAGGGGCGGTGTAGTAGGCTACCTTGCCAGCGCAGAGTGCAAGGTACAGCATGCCAAGGGCTACTAAGGATTTTCCTGAACCTGTAGGGGTGCCCAAAATCACATGATTGTCTGCAGCAAGACCAAGCAGAGCTTCTTCTTGGTGGGGCCAAAGCTCGATATCACGTGACTCTACCCAGTTCAAAAACTCGTCAAGAGCATCTTCGGGTGCCATATCCTCGTCGTAGAGGGGGAGCTGCCCCGAAGCTGGCAGCTGACTCTCACCATCGTTTATCCATGTATTCGAGGTTTCAGAGAAGGTATCCATTGCATGAGAGTTTGTGTTGCTTCCTGAACTGTTTTGAGAAAAAGGCTCTGTTGCGCTGTGTACCATAAAACTCCCTGTAAATGCCTATATAAATAAAAGCGCTGCTTGGTGATAGTACTGCTTGTGCTCTTTCTATCCTAGCGTAGCGATGGCGCAACTTATGCAAAGCGCAAAGGAACGCTTGGATAAAACTTGGCAGCTATTGTTGAGCGCACAGTCTTTTTGAAAGAGTAACAAAGAAAGCTGCTGGTCAAGCCCCTGTAGTTTAAGGTCAGCTGACCGTCAGTTTAAGACAAGGCAAATTCAAATTTTGGGCTCTGAACTGCTCATATGCTTCTAGGCTTGCTTGTATGGCAGGCAAGTGTTAGGAGAGAAAATGCTTGTAGTAGATGAGGGATATGTCTTTGACGATGCCTACGATGTGGGTGAAGTTGGGTATTTTTGGGAGCGCTGTCATCCTGAGAGTTTTCATGAGGCACAGGAGCGTTTTGTGCGAGAGGTCGATCCTTATGCCATGCATTTGATGATGCCATGTGAGAGTGATATCCAGCTAGTGCAGATGATGTTTACCGAATGGCTTGTTTTTGACTATGTAGCGCCTGATGGACATAATCCGCTTTATCACTATATGGATGCATGCAATGGCGCCGGGCGATGTCTGGCAGCTGATCAACTGAAGCAAGTAGAACATTCGCAGTTTTTCTCCCAGTTTTGGGTAATTGCACAGGACGAGGAGCATGGGACTGCACTGTTAGCGGATAGCGAAAGCAAACAGCTTTTTCATCTGCACAATGGATTGGTGGCACGTAATGAAAACTGGGAAGATGGATTATTAGGTTTGAGGATTGCACATATCGATGGTGAGTGGCGCATGGTGGGTGGTATACCTCTTCATGATCGAGGTCTACGCAAAGATGAGCATGTTTGCGTAACTGAGATGAGTCAATATCGCTTTGAAGGTCCTGATGCAAAGAAAAACTGCGCGCAGAGCTATCTGTCATGCGCTCGTGATTTGATTGGCACTCGGGGTCGTTATCGGGGGACTGTAGAGGTAGTGGCCTATCCTGAGTCCGAAGCTGCTTGTTCAACTGACTTGCCATAGCCGCCTGAATTGAGACTTGGTGTTGCAGCTCACAAGCTAGTATCCTCATACTGCAATATGACTGTGACACCAAGGGGGTAATTCATGACCAGAGAAGGATTGCATCCAGAAAAACCTAAATACTGGCAGTGTGGGCAGTATCAACTTGAGCTCTCATATCCTCTTGTTATGGGCATCCTCAATGTTACTCCTGACTCTTTTTCCGATGGCGGGCGTTTTACATCAGTAACGCAGGCGGTCGAAGCAGCGCAGCTCATGATTGAGCAGGGCGCAGACATCATTGATGTGGGTGGAGAGTCGACGCGCCCTGGATCGGATGAGGTGGTGCCTTCAGAGGAGCTTTCACGCGTGCTGCCCGTGGTACAAGAACTTATAGTACGAAATATTGTGGTGTCGGTTGATACTCGTCATGCCGAGGTTGCGCGTGCCTGTGTGGAAGCTGGGGCGTCTATTATCAATGACGTATCAGGTTTTCGCGATCCCAATATGGTAGAGGTTGCAAGAGGCTGTGATGCAGGTCTTGTAGTGATGCATATGTTGGGCGAGCCAAAGGGCATGCAGTTGGCTCCCCAATATGAGGATGTTGTAAGGGATATTTCACGTTATCTCTGTGAACAAGCCCAGATGCTCGAAGAGGTAGGTATTGCTCACGAGCGTATTTGTATTGATCCTGGCCCCGGTTTTGGTAAGACAACAGACCATAATTTGTCTTTGCTCCGTGCGACCCGTCAGCTCTCAGAATTGGGCTGGTCTTTGATGGTGGCAGTCTCGCGCAAACGTTTTGTGGGCGAGATTACTGGCGTTGCCAAGGCGGACGAGCGAGTTTTTGGGTCGATTGCTGGAGCTTGTTATGCTGTGGCACATGGAGCAGCTGTGGCGCGTGTACATGACGTGGCGGCTACAGTGCAGGCATTTCGGATGCTTCGTGCAATACAGGATGTCTCCTAAAAGCAAGGCGTCTTTTAGTGCTGCTGCTTGGCCTTGAGATTACGTAGATTGATGACGGTGGCCTCCATACCGTGGGGTACGTAGTTCATGGTATTGAGGTCATCGGGAAGATAATCTACCAAGCTTTGCGAGACAGCTTTTTCGGCAAGCACGAGCTCATCTGCACTAGGAATATGTTTGGGGTTGGCTACAGCACAAATCCCATGAACCTGAGCCCCTTGTGCGGTGAGTCTTTGTTCATATCCAGTTTCGGGATCTCCTGGATGATCTCGGCGTACATCATCACTTATCCAGCAAATGTCATAGCCAGCCATTTCAAACTGTGGACGAGAGTAAAGCCAAAGCGGTGTGCTATCGGTCTTAAAGACTATTTTGGCTTCTGGTGCAAGAAAGCGCCTCAGCGCAGCGAGTTGAGCTACATGTGTGAGACGTAGTTTGGCATGACGTCGTTTGGGGTGGGGAGTTGGAAAGTTGATGTAGATACGGTCCAGTTCAGCTGGTGCAAAAAAATCTTCTAGGTGCTCAGCAGTACCAGGGATGAGTACAGCGTTTTTAAGCTCTGCTTCACAAATTGCCTGAGCAGCATAGGCGATGCATACGGGCTCATTGTCGATGCCAAGAAAGAGTACATTAGGATTGCGGCGAGCAGCTTCGACAAGAAAGGCTCCTTTGCCACAACCTAAATCTAGATGAACTTCGCGAAAAGCAGAGCTCGGACTCCCATCAAGAGGCTTGCAGGCTGTTGCCCACAGGCCTGCAAGCTGGGAAGGAGAAGTTTCGATTGCGTCCGCATAGCGGGCGAGTCGTTCCTCAAGGACAAAACCCTTGGGGAGACGTAGGTGAAGCGCATGCATGTGTACGTCCTTGCTTAGTCGGCTTCCTCAAGATTCTGGAAAGCTGCCATGATAGGTGGAATCATCTGCTTTTTGCGGCTCACTATGCCAGGCAGAGTAAAGATTCCATCAACGGGCTCGACACCAAAGGCGCGACGAGCAATATCATCGGCGCCAACACCGTAGTACAGCAATTCGGTAGTTTGGCTTTTTACATCGGTAAACATGTAGAAGACCATGGGGATGTCGTTGGCAGCAGCGGCTTCTTTAAGGTAGGGACCCACAAGAGCCTCAGCAGCCTTGCGACTATTGGCAGTCATGTACGAGCCTTGGCCCACGCCAAACTTTGCTTGACCACGACTAAAGATCTTGAAGTCTGAGTTAAAGACCTCCTCGGCAGTACGACCACTGACGTCGGCACCTGCATCAAACATAGCATCTGCGTAAGGCTCTATATCTTCACCACAGATAGCAGCTAATGCCTTGCCCGCAACACGGTCACGCTGGGTGCAGGTGGGGGAGCGGAACATTAAGGTGTCAGATAGAATTGCTGACATCATCAATCCAGCGATATTCTTGGGAATCTCGACACCTAGTTCTTGGTAGATGCTATAGAGAATAGTGCAGGTGCAGCCCACGGGTTCATTGCGGAAGTAGGCAGGCTGAGAGGTCTCGATAGTGCCAATGCGGTGGTGGTCGATGATTTCCATAATGATGGCTTCTTCAAGACCATCGACAGCCTGAGCGCGCTCGTTATGATCGACCAAAATGACATGCTTGCGGTTGACTGACAGCAGATTGGGTACCGAGACAACGCCAGCATAATGGCCGTTTTCATCCAACACGGGGAAGAAACGGTGGCGAGACTGGGCGATAACCTTGCGTGCTTCATCTACAGAGGTATCTACTGAGAAACGCAGGATACCGTCGGTGAGCATACGGTCGCGTACAGGCAACGACATCGTGATAAGACGAGAAGCAGCAAAGGTGTCATATGGTGTGGTAATGACAGCGATACCTTTTTCCTCGGCAGATTTTTTTACTACGCCAGAAATACGTGCGCCAGCGCACACTACCATGCAGCTGACATTGGATTCAACAGCAAATAGCTGGGTCTCAAAACGATTGGTGACCAAAACAATATCACCCTCGTGGACGGAGTTTTCCATCAGCTCGGGGGTGGTGCCTACAGTTACGGCGCCACGTTCAATACGGGCTTCGGGATCACCGAGTACCATTTCACCCTTGAGGGTTTCAACAACATTGCGATACTTGGTGTGTGCCGCAGAAAGAACACTGTTATCAAAGATATCCATATTGGCATTAGCGATATCTTTGATCGCAATGATGCCTTGTAAGTCGTTGTTTTCGTCGGTAATGCAGAGCGTATCAACTTTGGTATCGCGCATCTTGTTCCAAGCGCTAAACAGACTCATATCGGCATCGATGCCCTCAGATTTTTGAATTTGAATATCTTTAATCTGGGGAGTGACTGTGGTGATGAGTTCTGGCTCCTTGAATCCAAAATGATTAAGAACAAAAGCAGTCTCACGGTTGATGGTGCCTGCGCGACGAGGCTCATAGATATGCTCTCCCGTGTGATTTTTGAGATAAGCGTAAGAAATGGCAGAGCAGATGCTGTCCGTATCTGGGTGAAGGTGGCCGATTACGTTGACCTTACGAATGTTTTCGGGCATACATGCCTCCTGCGAAGTTGACGCGCAAAGTGATGCACGTACTTTGTCTTGTTGTGCAGGAATGGTACAGCGTTTCATGGTCATTCCTACCCTCAGATAGGACTTACGGTGGGAATCCATAGGTATGCGACGAGCAACAAACAAAAAGTCCTAAAAAATAACCGGTGCGATGTCAAATTCTTCGTTGTGAAGGGTGAGAGTATGAGGTTGAGCACAGGCGGAATTTGCCGTGGGGAAGTCATGTCGGAAATGCGATCCGCGGCTTTCAGGACGCGCAAGCATTGCTGCAACAAGAGCTCGTGCGCTGAGACAAGCGTGTGTAGCGCGCGTTGTAAAAGCGATGCTTCGAGGATCTGAGCATGGTGTGGAGTGTTGAGATAGCTGACTTTGGATATGAGATAATTGCTGCTGAGCGTAGGTAAGCGTTCTACTCTCTCGCCCCAGCAAGCAGTTTGTATCCATAATGCTGCGAATTTGTTTGAGTGCGTGTTGGCAATCTGTAATGCTGGTGGCCTTTGTGGGCAAAGCTATGTTTTGCATTTTTGTCGTATGGTTTTGTGCGTATGCTGCTGCAGCCTGACCCGCAATTTCGCCAAAGACGAGGCAGTTGGCGCTGGAAAGACCTCCTATTCGGTCTGCTCCATGCATACCACCCGTTGCTTCTCCGCAGGCAAAAAGTCCAGGTACGTCACAGGAAGCTGAGTTGTCAATATAAATGCCTCCGTTTGTGGCATGAGCATAGGGGGCAATGCGTACGTTTTCAAAGGGACTGCAGTTAAAGCTGTTGTAAAACCAGTATGCATATGTCTGCATAAATTCGGGAAGTACATCAGGTAACGTATAACTTAGTTTTGCTCCACCGGCCTGGCCTGTGATAGCAAGATCAACAAGATGGTCAGGCAGGCTTGCCGAGAAGGGTCCATGGCCTGCGCGAGCTGTCATAAGATCAGGTAAGTTTTGCTTCTCAAATCTCTCTAGACAAGCAAAACGGAAGCTTTTCTCATTAAAAATGATCCCTTTTTTGGGACTCAAAAGCCCTGGCATAATCTGGATGAATTCTGCGTTGATAAGTGCGGCTCCATGTTTTAGAGCAATGGCCTGAGCAGTGCCCAGTACATCAGGCATAGTTAAAGTACGACCAAAAAGTCCACCAAAACCGCCTGTTGCAAGTACGACTGCACCCGCTTTGATCTGCCTTAATCCATCATGGGTGGAGTCATAAAGCAGAGCTCCACAAATGCCATAGTCGTCTTCTAGCAGGTCGAGTAGCTCATGGTAGGGGAGCTGCACCACCTGTTGAATTTCAAGGGCATCTGCAATTGCTTTACGATATGCGCTGCGACCAAGGCCATACCAACTGCGTTGCTTGTGGTCAAAGCAGGGAATGAATTCTTGCTGCTCGGCAGCTTTGGCATGACGCAGGTGAACTCCACGAGATTCAAGCTGTTGAATTGCAGGCTTGATGCCTTTGACAAATTGCGTGACCAGGGTAGGCACTGCCACTCCGCGTCCAACGGCTAGTATTGTCTGTGCGAGTTCTGCTTCATCTGATATGTCTTGGGGGCTGATGAGCCCAAGGCCCCACGTGCCACCAAAAAAGCTTGAACCAGAAAAGATGCTAGCCGTGCTTGCTAGTATGACACGTGCACCAGTTTTGGCGGCAGCAAGGGCAGCGGTAGTGCCTGCAATGCCTGCGCCTATGACCAAGACATCACAATCACGCATGGTTATGCCAAAGCGGATACAAAATCGCTGATAAGAGTACGTAGGTCCTCAATGCCCTGTCCTGTCTCTGACGAGCAAATCAATACAGGAGTATCCCCAGGGGCTTTGAGCTGGGCACAAAGCGTGCGTGTTTGCTTGACCTGTTTTTGTTTGCTCAGCTTGTCTGCTTTGGTCAAAACAATTGCCATGGGAAGCTGATGGTCGGCAAGGTAGTTAACCATTTGAACGTCAAGAGGACTTGCATCGTGACGGATATCGATAAGACATACTACCAAAGCATGCTGGCGAGGCTGTTCAAAATACCCATTCATTAGCTCGCTCCAGCGCTGGCGTTCACTCGCGCTGACTTTTGCAAAGCCATAACCAGGTAAATCGACAAAATCGACCATATCAGTGGGAAAGAAGTTGATGGTGGTTGTCTTTCCTGGTTTGGACGAAACCTTGACCAAGCCGCGACGATTAAAAAGTCGATTCATGAGTGATGACTTGCCCACATTGGAGCGTCCTGCAAAAGAGACTTCTGGGCGAGTAGATTCGGGTAATTGCGCAGCAGTGCCATAGGCAGCCGCAAAGTGAACCTGTTGATAATTAATAGACATGCACACTCCTCCAGCCGAGTCCTCTCATTGTGCCAGAATCTTTTACTCTCTGCTGTGCAGTAAAGAGGGCCCGCTGAATAGTAGATTATCGAAAGGTCCCCACGCCTGAAGCAAGCTTTTTTGCTGCGGATGCTTTATGAACCCGTTGCATCCCCCTTTATGCAGACGGTTCAAAAGCGTACCAAACCGCCGAAGAATGGGGGGTGCATTATAAACCGCTTGCGAGGGAAGGTGAAGTTGGAAAGATGCATGGATGCTTTCATACAGCGTGGTTCTATAGTGCTTAACCGTTGTAAAATGACTGAAATTCAAGCAAGTTTTGAGTCTGAATGGGGTAGATATGAGGCTACTACTTGTATTTTTCTGTCTTGTTATCTCTCTGTGCTCATGTGGTTGCAGTGCTATCACTGTGCCAAAAAAATCAATTTCTAAAGGATCAGAGTCTGTACCTGCGGGTTCTTCTGCTGCGGACTCCACATTTGAAGGTTCAGCATCTACCAATATAAAGCCTCAGGATTCCGCTCATAGTAGCGCTGAATCAAAGAAAATTACACAAGAAACGCTCTTCTCGAGTGTTGATCAGACTCTTCTATCGCAGATGAAATGTGAGCCGTTACGCGATTCTCTACTTCGAGCAGCTACTAGAAATTTTGGAAAAATCACCTCTTCTGTGCAGGTACATATTGGAACAGGTTCCCAAAATAATGAAGATTGGTGGGTAATTCTGATTAAATGTCCGGCAGATGATTTGTTTGATGAGGGCTATCGTGCCTTTTTGACTAACAGCCCCTCTATTGATGACGCTTTATTGGCAAATGGTGAGATTGGGACATGGATTCAAATTCTCGTAAAGGCGGATGGATATACCCAGCAGTTTTATAATGAGAATATTGCTCATATTGATACTATCAATACTGATTATCCATTTGAAAACATTACATGGGATGAAGAGCACTTAGCTAAGGTCCAAGCTGCCTTAGCTAGGGCTGATGATTATATGAGAAACTAAGCGACTTGTACGGTCTTTGTAGCAGTGCTACCAGAGGCAGCTCCAGAATAAGTAACTCTAAAGCTTGATGTTGGATTGCCTATACAGATCGCTGGGGAGCAACGGCGAGCATTAACATCCCAATTGCTTCCAGATCCGTAGGGAAGCTTTGAGACAGTTCCAAATGGGGTAGAGAGCTTAACAGTAGATCCCCATTGATAATTGCTGCCCTTGCGAACTGTTGATCGAATCCAAAGCCACACCGCTCCACCATATGTTCCTCGACGGAGTTCTACTCGAAAGTACGTAGTAGAAAACTCGTCGACGGTGGATGATTTTGAAAAACTGACAGAATATGGATTGATACGCTGTCCTTTAGATGCCATAGTAAATCCTTTCTGGGAATAATTCCTTTGTTCAATCTGATATTCAGTAAGTTCAGAACTCCCGTGCAATGCTTGGGTTATTGTGCGCGACTTTTCAAATTCACTCTTCATCCTTGCAAGCTTCCTTCTAGGCGCTGTCGCCTCACCTATTACCCCCTGAAGAATTTCTAAGCTTTTTCGCTCATCTTTGGTACATGTGACTATTGACGAAAAACGGAGGAGAAAGTTCCGGCCACCCGAGGGCAGCCGGAACAGCGAGGTTAGAGGATGTTGGGGAACTCGGGCTTTAGCTGCTCGCGCAGCTTGGCGAGGCGCGAGTGTAGCGTGGTGCGCGGGATGCCGAGCTCAGCTGCGATGGCCGACTCGCTCAGCCCCCGCTCGCTCTGGAGCCGGATATGGCCGCGTGTGAGGCTGTCAGGAGCTGGTTAGCAGCTCCATGTTGATCTGGTGCGGATGGGTTTGCGGGCGGCCGGTCTGCGGACAACCCGAGGTCGGCAGCGCGCGGCTAGGCCAGCAGCCAGGAATGGCGGCAAAATAATCTAACGTTGCAAGCACGATGTCGCTTTGCGGCAGCCGACGCAACGTACACGGCATTTTTTGTATTCCGTCAAGAGTCTTTCGACACTTGGGGACTTATATGTTACGGAATACACATTTTTGCTACTGATTAGCCTGCTCGTGGCCAACGAGGCGTGGATTCGCTGTGAAATCTTGTAAAATCTACGGCTATTGCTGTCGCATTTATGACAAGGAGTATGTGGTGCTAATCGTCGACCTCAAGCCCGGCGTTCACGTCACAGGCGTTCTGCCCGGGCAAGACGTTGAGGTCGTGGCCGCCAATCCCGTCGGAGGTGCCGTAAACCTTGTCTTCCAGAAGATAGACGGCTCGTACGACTCGGCCATTCTCTTCCCTGACGATCTTATCAAGCTGCAAATACGCGAGGGCGGAGACCGTCGCCAATTCGACGGCGACCCGAACGGCTTCCTCTTGGCGGCCGAGGCGCTGCGCATCAAGTACTCGTACGTGTTCGACACGCGGCTTGCCATGCACACCTCCATCATCGAGCCTCTTCCTCACCAGATAACGGCCGTCTACGAGGACATGATGCCTCGGCAGCCGCTCCGATTCCTTCTGGCTGACGACCCTGGTGCAGGCAAGACCATCATGGCTGGGCTTCTCATCAAGGAGCTGATGATTCGCGGCGAGGTGGAGCGGTGCCTCATCGTGTGCCCGGGCGGGCTCGTTCAGCAGTGGGTGGAAGACGAGCTCGGCCCGAAGTTCGGGCTCGAGTTCCGCATGCTCACCAACGACGTCATCGACTCGACCAAGTCGGGCAACCCCTTCAACGACATTCCGCTGCTCGTGGCCTCCGTGGACAAGCTGGCGCGGGATGAGCGCCTTCAGGCGATGCTCGTGGAGTCGTCCTGGGACCTCGTCATCGTGGACGAGGCGCATAAGATGGCCGCCCACGTGAACGGACGCAAGGTCGGTTACACGCGCAGGTACCACCTGGGTGAGCTGCTCTCGGCACGCACGCGGAACCTCCTGCTCCTGACCGCCACGCCACACAACGGCAAGGAGGGCGACTTCCAGGAGTTCATGAAGCTTCTGGACCGCGACCTCTTTGAGGGCGGTGCTCGCGATGGCACGCCGGTGGACCTGACGAATCTCATGCGCCGCCTGCAGAAGGAGGAGCTTCTCACCTTCGAGGGCAAGCCCCTCTTCCCGATACGCGAAGCCAATACGATGCAGGTGGAGATGTCTGCCGCCGAGCAGGCGCTCTACGAGAACGTGACCGCCTACGTGCGCGAGGGCTTCAACCGCGCCGAGCGCATCGTGAGCAAGGACAAGCGCAACGCCGTCGGCTTCGCCATGACCTCGCTGCAACGCCGCTTGGCTTCTTCGCCGCTTGCCGCGTACCGTTCGCTCTCGCGCCGCCACAAGCGGCTTGAGGAGCGTGCCGTCGAGGTGCGCGAGCACGGCACCTACACGATGAAGAGCGCAGCCGTCCCCGACCAGGAGGGCTGGGCGTGGGACGAGTGGGACGCCGACGACCGCGACTACGAGCAGGACACGCCCGAGGGGCTCATCGTGCTCGACACCGCCACTGCGGCCGAGACCTTGGAGGAGCTGGAGGCCGAGCTCATCGAGCTTGACGCGCTCGAATCGGAGGCGCGGCGCGTGCTCGACCTGCGCGAGGACCGCAAGTGGCTCTCGCTTCTGGACCTGCTCGAAAGCGATGCGATACGCGGCCCTGACGGAAACCGTGAGAAGCTCATCATCTTCACCGAGTACACGGACACGCTCGAATACCTCGAGGCGCGTCTCACCGACTACCTTGGGAGCCACCAGCGCCTGCGCACCATTCGCGGCGGCATGAACCGTGACCAGCGCCGCCAAGTGGAGGCGGACTTCAAGCAGGACAGCACCGTGAGCGTGCTCATCGCGACCGATGCCGCCGGCGAGGGCATCAACCTCCAGGTGGCGCATCTGATGATCAACTACGATTTGCCGTGGAATCCGAACCGCATCGAGCAGCGTTTCGGGCGCATCCACCGTATCGGGCAGCGTCATACCTGCCTCATGTACAACCTCATCGCTGACGGCACCCGCGAGGGCGAAGTGTGGAAGCGGCTCTTCAACAAGCTCGACCAGGAGAAGGCCACGCTCAAGGGCAAAGTGTTCGACATCCTGGGCCAGGTGACCTACGACGACAAGAGCCTGGCCGATTTGCTTTTGGAGGCGGTGCGCGCTGACCAGACGCCCGAGCGGCAGGCGTACCTGGACACGGTCATCGACTCGGCACTCGACCGCAAGCACCTCGAGGCCATCATGGCACGCGATGTGCTCGCCACGGACACGCTGAGCCTGGATGACGTGACGCGCGTGCGCACCGACATCGAGCGCGCCAACGCTATGCGCCTGCAGCCACACTACATCAGGAGCTTCTTCCAGCGGGCGCTCGCGGACCTGGGTGGGCGGCTCATCGCCAAGGGTGACGGCACGTGGCGCATCCGGAAAGTACCGCTGGCGTTGGCGGTGAAGAGTTCGAACGGTGCACGCAGGCCGCTCGCTACGAGCTACGAGTCGCTCGCCTTCGACAAGGAGTCGGTGGCGGACCCGGGCAGGACCGACCTCGTGTGCGTGGGGCATCCGCTGCTCGATGCCGCCGTGGAGGAGACGCTTGCCAAGCACATGGACACGCTCTCGGCCGGCACAATCCTCGTTGACGACGCCAACCGCACGACCATGCCGAGGCTGATGATGGCGTACTCGCTTTCTATCTGCGACGGCGAGGGACGCGACGTGCAGCGCCGCCTCTACTACGTGGAGGTGGAAGGCGGAGGCGGCCCGTCCATCTACCGGCAGGCACCCTACATCGACTACCGCCCGCCGACGGCCGAGGAGATGGCCGCCTATGACGAGGACCTTGCCTGGGACTGCATCGGCAGCGCGGACGACATGGAGAAGGCAGCCGAGTCCGAGGTCATGGATCGGCTCGTGAGCGCCGACGTGGCCCAGATCGTGGCCGAGTGCAACGCCGCGCTCGACCGCATCGCCGCAGCCGTGGAGAAGCGCCTGGACCACGCTATCGTGCGCGCGAGCCGCGAGGCGCAGCTGTGGGCGCTCAAGGTGCAGGAGGGCGACGAGAGGTCCGCCATCGTGGCGCGCAACCGCAAGCGCGACGTGAATGAGCTCATGCGCCGCAAGGACGTGCGCCTTACCGAGATTGCAAGCCAGCGCAGCATCCGCCCGAAGCCGCTGCAGCTGGTGGGCTGCGCCATCGTCTTGCCGAAGAGCTTCTTCAGCACCGACGCCGGCGAGCAGGAGGTTAAGGACCTCGAGGCCAAGAAGGCTTCAGAGCTGCGCGGCATGAACGCCGTGATGGCAATCGAGCGGCACCTGGGGCACGTGCCCTACGACGTGAGCCGCGAGAACGTGGGCTGGGACGTGGAGTCGCGCGTGACGAACCCCGAGGACGGGACCGAGGACCTGCTCTTCATCGAGTCTAAGGGCGTGCACGAGGACGCCGATACCGTGACGCTTTCCGCCAACGAGGTGCTGAAGGCCGCCGGCAACCGCGAGCGTTTCGTCTTGGCCATAACGCGCCCGCACGGTGACGCAATCGAGACCACCTACCTCTACGGCTCCATACACGACGACTACAACCAGGCGCTCGACTGCTACCCGATGAAGATCGCGGAGCTCATCAAACGCGCCGATGAGACCATAACGTACGACATCAAGGACGGGACATGTACAAGAAGAAGCTGATAGAGACCTCGATTCCGCTGGACGAGATCAACGCGCAGGCCGTGCGCGAGAAGTCGATACGCAAGGGGCACCCGTCCACGCTGCACCTGTGGTGGGCGCGGCGTCCCCTCGCCGCCGCGCGCTGCGTCATCTTCGCGAGCATGGTGGACGACCCGTCCGAGCACCCAGAACTGTTTGCCACCGAGGAGGAGCAGAACGCCGAGCGCGAACGGTTGCACGACATGATCCGCAGGCTGGCGGACTGGGACAACATTGGCGACGAGAAGCTCTACGCCGACGCCTACGTCGAGATGGTGAAGTACGCACCCGATGGCAAGCTGCCCGAGTTCCTCGACCCATTTGCGGGCGGAGGGGCGCTCCCGCTGGAGGCGCAGCGCCTCGGCCTCGTGAGCCACGCGGCAGACCTGAATCCCATTCCCGTCACGCTCAACCGCGCGATGATCGACATACCGGCACGTTTCTGCGGACAGAAGCCGGTGCATCCCGGCGCAAGCATGAACCAGCAGGTCGATTGGCCTAGGGCCACCGGACTTGCCGAGGACGTGCGCTACTACGCTAACATGATGCGCGAGATGGCCAAGGAGCGCATCGGCCAGAACTACCCCGACATCGAGGTGAGCTCCGGCGGCACCAAGCGCACCGCGACGCCCATCGCCTACATATGGGCGCGTACCGTGACCTGCCCTAACCCCGCATGCCGCTGCGAGACGCCTCTCATCCGTTCCTTCTGGCTGTCCAAGAAGAAGGGGCATCGCGCCTACATCGATCCCATCGTCCACGATGGTGACATCGACTATCAGGTTCGTTTTGAGGGCAACGGCTGGACTGATTTTGCCCATGTCGAAAACGAAACCGTTGGTCGCAAGGGCGGCAGATGCCTGCACTGTGGAGGTCCACTGTCGCTTGAATATATCCGCGCAGAAAGCCGTGAGCATGGACTTGGAACGCGACTGATGGCGATAGTGTCCGAGAGTCCATTTGGTAGGGGACGATGGTATTCAATTCCTGATGCATTAAACCTGCAACTACCGACTTCCATTAAGAAGTCAGCTTCAATCCCCCATGGTGAAGCACAGGGAAAAGCAAGGGCAAACGTTGGCGTTTACGGGCTTACCAACTTCGAACAGTTGTTTACAAATAGGCAGCTTACTGCGCTCGTAACTATTTCTGACTTGATCAAGGAACTGGGACCGACTATCGAAAGAGATGCCTTGAGCGCCGGCATGCAGAATGATGGATTGGGGCTCGGAGAAGGTGGTGCGGGCGCAAAGGCATACGCTGAAGCCATAGCTGTGTACCTGGCGTTTTCGGTCGATAAACTAGCCGACCGCTGCTCATCCATTTGTACTATGGATTCTTCCCGAGAGACGCTGCGTAATGTTTTTGCAAGGCAGGCTATACCCATGGCATGGGATTTTGCTGAATGCAATCCCTTGTCCGAATCTACGGGATCGTTTTCTAGCATGTCTGGGCAAGTTGCGGATGCTCTATTGACGCTGCCAGCAAAACCTCAATGCGATGCAACTCAAAGAGATGCGGCCCAAACCGATGGTCTTTCAGGGTTGCTAATATCAACCGATCCGCCTTATTACGACAATATTGGATACTCTGATTTATCTGACTATTTCTATGTATGGCTAAGGCGAAGTGTGAGGGATATATATCCGGACACTTTTGCTACCATGCTGGCACCTAAAGCTGAAGAGCTTATTGCTACGCCTTACCGGTTTGCAGGAGGAGCAGCAGAGGCCAAGCAATTTTTCGAGAATGGCATGCGAGAGACTTTTACAAGGTTGGCAAAAGCACTTTCTCCCGAATACCCTCTAACCGTCTATTACGCATATAAACAGTCGGAGTCAATCGATGACGGAAGGTCATCGTCTGGTTGGGAGACAATGCTGCAGGCCTTAATGGACTCAGCTCTTCAGATCACGGGCACGTGGCCGATGCGAACCGAAATGTCAAATCGTACAATAGCCTCTGGTACAAATGCGCTTGCATCCTCCATCGTCCTCGTCTGCCGCAAGCGCGAAGAGGGCGCACCCATCGCCATACGTCCCGAGTTCCAGCGCGAGTTGCGCCGCATGCTCCGCAGGGGCGTCGAAGACCTGCAGAATGGCTCCATCGCTCCTGTCGACATGGCGCAAGCCTCCATCGGCCCGGGCATGGCGGCCTTCTCCAAGTACGCGCAGGTGCTCGAATCGGACGGCACGCCGATGAGCGTGCACACAGCCCTTGGCATCATCAACGAGCAGCTCGACGCCCTCATGGGCGAGAGCGGCGAGTCGTTCGACAACGAGACGCGCTTCTGCATCACCTGGTACGAGCAGTTCGGCTTCACCAAGGGAGACTTTGGCACTGCCGAGACCCTGCGTAATGCCCGCAGCGCCAACTTCAACGAGCTCGTGCATTCCGGCGTGCTCGTGAACGACGGCGGCAAGACGTGGCTCGTGAACCCGGCCAAGGCGGAGGCACCTGGGCAGACGCGGCTGTTCAACTCCGTGTGGTCGGACCTGATGACCGCGATCACTGCGCTCGAGATCGGCGGCATCGACGCCGCTGCGAAGTTCGTATCCGAGCTCAACATGGGCAAGGCAGACCGCGCCAAGTCCCTCGCCTATGTACTCTTCCAGGCGGCAGAACGCAGCGGCAGGACGGAGGACGCGACCGTCTTCAACGGGCTCGTCACTTCGTGGACGGACATCTCGGAGCGTGCCGAAGAGTACAAGCGGGCCAAGCCCGTCCAGTTCCAGCTCGACTTCAACGCATAGGAGGCGCAAGAACCGTGGAGATAAAGGCCAACAACAACACCCTCATCGGCAGCGCCTTCGATGCGATGCGCGATCCGCTCGGCATGTTCGAGATGCGCGAGATGATCCGCCGCTACCACGACGAGTGGTGGCGCGACGGCGTGCACGGGCACCTCTACGAGGACCAGCGGCGTGACGTCGCGCCCGCAACGGAGTCGAACGACATGAAGTGCATCGACTCGCTCGACGTGCTTCTCATGTTCCGCCTCATCATCCAGTCGTGGAAGGACGTCTTCATCGCGGTGCTCGACCGGCGCAGCCAGACGTGGTGCCGCGAGCTCATCGACACGAGGAACGCCTGGGCTCACAACACCGGCGACGGCTTCTCGGACGAGGACACCGCGCGGGCGCTCGACACCATGGCGCGCCTCATGGAGCAGATCGACCCCGAGACCGCAACGGCCATTCGCGACCTGTACCGCCAGCTCGTATCGCGCGACCAGGTGACCGTGGCGCAGGCCGCTCCCGCGGACACGCAACGCGCTGCGGTATCGCCTGTTTTTGCCACAGGCGGTACCGAACCGCTTCGCCCGTGGCGGTCTGTCGTCGCCCCGAAGGACGACGTCGCACGAGGGCGGTTCAAGACGGCCGAGTTCGCGCTCGACTTGGCGACCGTCGCCAAGGGTGACGCACGCTTCGAGTACCAGGACCCCAAGGAGTTCTTCAGCCGTACCTACATCACCGAAGGCATGCGGTCGTTGCTCATAACGGCGCTCAAGCGCGTGAGCGTGACCGACGACGATGACGGCGACCCCGTGGTGGAGCTGAAGACCGCGTTCGGCGGTGGTAAGACACACAGCATGCTGGCCGTGTATCACCTGATGCGCAACTCAAAAATCGCCAAGGAGCTGCCCGGCATCGCCGAAGTGATGGAGCAGGCGCGCGTGCCGAGCCTGCCCGACAAGGTGTACGTGGCCACGCTCGTGGGCACCGACCTAGAGCCCGCCAACTTCAAGAACCCGCCCTTCCTCAAGGGCAAGGTGAACACGCTTTGGGGTGAGATGGCCTACCAGCTGTGCCTGCAGAAGGGCGACCCCGAGCCGTACTCCATCATCCGCACCTCAGACAGCAAGAGCGTGGCTCCCGGCACCGACGCGCTCGTGCGCTTCTTCAACGCCATCGGTCCGTGCGTGGTGCTCATGGACGAGTTCGTGGTGTACGCGCGCAACCTCTACGGCAACGACTCCAAGAACCTGCCGGCGGGCAACTTCGCCAACGTGCTCTCCTTCATGCAGCAGCTGACCGAGGCCGTGAAGCGCACGGAGAATTGCATGCTCATCGCGTCGCTGCCCGCCAGCGCACGCGAGCTGGGCGACGAGGGCGGCGAGGAGGCGCTCAAGCGTGTGGAGCACGTCTTCGGGCGACTGAACACAGTCTGGCGCGCCGCCAACAACGAGGAGGGCTTCGAGATCGTCAAGCGCCGCCTGTTCAAGGACTACGACGAGCGCCTTGCGGAGCCCGTGGTCGACGCCTTCATGGAGTACTACAAGGCCGACCCGGACAAGTTCCCCATCGAGTGCCGCGACCACGCCTACCGCGAGCGCATGCTGCGGTGCTACCCCATCCACCCGGAAGTGTTCGACCGGCTCTACAAAGACTGGAGCACGCTTGCGAACTTCCAGCGCACGCGTGGCGTCCTGCGCTTCATGGCGACGGTCATCCACAACCTGTGGGACAACAACGACGCCGACCCGCTGATCATGTCGGGCTCCATCGACTACAGCGACAGCCGCATCTTGGAGGAGATCTTCCAGTACCTCGACCCGGCGTGGAACGCCGTGGTGGACAACGACGTGGACGGGCCGAACTCCGCACCGGCCACCATTGACAAGAATAACGGGCGCTTCTCGCGGCCCAGGGCGGCGCGGCGCGTGGCTCGCGCGATCTTTTTGGGCAGCGCGCCGACTGCACGCGGCGAGAGCCTGCGCGGGCTCGACGCCTCGGACGTGCGCCTGGGCGCGGCTATACCCGGCACGGGCGTGACCGTGTACGACGACGCGCTGAACAAGATGCGCGACGAGCTGAGCTACCTGTACAACACGGGCATGCGCTACTGGTACGACACGCATCCGACGCTGGAGAAGATGGCGCGCGACCGCGCGAGCCGCATGGACGCAGCGGCCATCGAAGCCGAGATGATCCGCATCGTCCGCGACGCGGAGAGGTCGAGCGCGAGCGGGTTCGCCTCGGTCTACATCTGCCCGAACTCGTCTGTGGAGGTGCCTGACGATGACTCGCTGGCGCTCGTGATTCTGCCGCCGAGCAAACCTTTGGGCAAGGACATAGAGCGGTCGAGCGCACGCGCGTTTGCCGAGGACTGCCTAACCATGCGCGGTGACGCGCTGCGCACCAACCGAAACGAGCTGCTGTTTGCCGTGGTGAGCTCGTCGGAGCTGCCCGACGCGAAGGAGGCTGTGCGCCGGGCTCTTGCCTGGGCGAGCATCGATGCCGAGGCGGAAGGGCTGGAGCTCACGCGCGCCGCGCGGACGGACACCTCGCGCAAGCTGGCCACCGCGCGCGACCGTGCGAAGCGGCTGGTGCTCGGCGCGTACCGGCACCTGCTGGTGCCGTCCCAGGATGCGGGAGATTTGCGCCGCATCGAGTGGGACGACCTGGCGATTGCCGGGAACGAGAGCATATCCAAGCGAGCCTTCGAGCGGGCCACCAAGGAAGAGGCCGTGCTCACCGAGTACTCGCCGTACCTTTTGAACCGCGACCTTGTGCAGATGCTCTGGCAGGGGTGCGACCATGTGGACGTGGCGGAGCTCGCCACCAATTACGCGCGGTATTGTTACCTGCGTCGCTTCTCCGACACGGGTGTGCTGCGCGAGTCAATCGCAGCTGCGGTTACGAGCAAGCAGTACTTCGCGTATGCGGATGGGTTTGACGAGACGGCCGGGAAGTACCTCGGGCTCGTGCTGGGCGACCGTCCCATCGTGAGCATGCACGACGGGCTTGTGGTGCAGCGCGAGAAGGCGCTAGAGCAGCTGGCGTTTGACCATAGCGGCGATGGCGTGGCTGGCGGCGCTGGTGCTGGTAGCGACGAGAACGTCGGTAGCTCGGGTGCGGGTGACTCTGGCTCCGGCGGCGGTGGCGTTGTGGAGCCGCCGAAGGTGCTGCCTCGCGAGGTGGAGCTTCAGATGCAGCTCGACAAGCTGACTGCTGGCTACCAGGTTGGGTCGGTTGTCGAGGAGATTCTGCAGCAGCTGTATGACCTCGCCGGTTCGAGCGCGGAGCTTACGTTTGAGGCGTATGTGAGCGTGCCCGACGGGATTGACGAGCAGACGCAGCGCGTGATCAAGGAGAACGCTAATGCGCTGGGGGTCACGATCCGGGTGAGGTAGAGACTGGGGCCGATGGATAGGTTGTGTGAGCAATGAAAGAGCAGCGAACTATTGACATAGATCACCTTATCGCAGATGGAGAGAATCCGCGCTTCGAGGCGGTCTCTACAGAGGAAGACGCTCTCTTCTCGATTCTCGAGGACCAGTCGCTGGCTTCAGGGAACAAGATCCTAAATCTGGCCCGCGACATCGCTGCACATGGACTCAATGCTTCCGAGCTGCTCATCGTGAGCCCGATAGGGGGAACTGACGACTACCGAGTGCGCGAGGGCAACCGGCGCGTCACCGCTATCAAGCTGTCGTTACATAGCGATAAAGTGCCTGAGGGTTTCAGCACCTTAGCTCCGTATTTCAAGGAGCTCGGTGAGACGATGCAGAAACACCGTCGCATCGAATGCTACGTGTGTGACGACGAAGACGAGATTCGTCGATTGCTTGTCCTTCGCCATGGCGGCGAGAACGGTGGCGTTGGCACCGTGAAATGGAATTCAGTGCAGACAAGCCGGTTCTCGGAAGGCGGGAACCAGCAGACCGCACGTGCCCTCTCACTCATCGAGCACCTGAAAGAAGATTATGGCCAAGGGGAGCTTTGGCGTGCAGCGGCGATTATCCCCGCAACGAATCTTGGCAGGCTCATCTCGACCCCAGAGGTGCGGCAGGCGCTCGGCATCAGTGCGGATGGAAATGATGCGCGTTATTTGGGCGGGCACGATGAGCTGCTGCTTGATGTTCTCGGTCAAGTGAAAAACGGAGGCGTCGGCCCGATTTATAACAAGGAAGCTCGTGTGCAGCTTGTTGAGGAGGCTGCACAGAGGGTTGAGCCTGAGGGGTCGAAGCAGGGGCGGCTGCCGTTTGAGCATGCCGAGCCTGACAGGTGTGGCGACAGCCCTACAGAAGCTGTTAAAGAGCAAGCGGCTGACCTAGACCACAGGCACGTGAGCGCAACTAACGGCGAGGATGACAACATCCTCTCTAGCCCACACATTAACGTGCTGGGGCAGCCACAAGAAGATGCTACTTCTGAAACTGCAACCGGCGCTTCAGGCGGGTCTTCTAATCTTGAGCCGGATGATGAGACGACAAACGACACCGACGCCACTGGAACTGTTCGTAGGAAGCCGGTGAGTCGCGCCGGGGACAACGGGATGTTCGGTTGCGTGCTGCGACCAAAGGGAACCAAGTCGAACGATCTTTACAGGGCAATCGACTGGATCGACCAGCAATACCTTGGCAACCCCGGTGGCTATAGTCACCTGCTGCCCATTCTCGGATTCTCCCTTCGCTTGCTGTTGGAAACCGTAGCTCGCGAATACTATGAAGCCCAAGGCAAGGAGGCAGGGCAGAATGCCTTCAACAGCTTCATGAAGGACGTCGCCAAGCCTGCCATAAAGAAGAAGCTGGATGCCACCGATAAGAGCTACATGGCGCTTGCCTCCGAATGGATTGATGGCGATGTTCCCTTTGATGCACTGTTCCACAAATGGGCACATGGCGTCATACCAGTCGAACGTGCGTCATTGGTGAGGCAATCAGAGCTTGTGGCGCTTATCATCCAAGAGTTATGGTCCGATGGAGGTGGTCGGCAATGAGAGCCACCCGCTTGTATATCGAAGACTTTCGACAGTTCAAGGAATGCGAGATTGTCATTGGCAATAAGCTCACTGCTGTGGCCGGGAACAATGGAACAGGTAAGTCCACGATACTGGGCTTGCTGGCGAACTCGTCGGAGCTACGCGGGAAGAAGACCTACATCGGAAAGTCATTCCGGGGAGAGTTTGCGGAGCTATTTTCAGGGTCACCAGAGCACGATCCTGCAGGCAGCAATAAGATGCGCCTTGACTACATGGAGCATGGACAGACGAAGTCAGTGGTGTTCAGAACTGCATGGCAGAATAAAGGGACTAGGTTCCGTGTCATACCAAAGCGTGAGACTGAGGATGGCAGACTCACGGAAGCGAAGCTCGAATCGCCAGTTATCTATCTCGGGCTATCGAGGCTCTATCCATTTGGCGAAGCCGATGCTAAGACGCTGAGACGGCGGTCGCAACACTGGGCTTCAGATTCAGATCGAGACTGGTTCATTGAAAAGTACCGCTGGATACTCAGCATTGGGGATACTGAGATCCAATCAGTAAGCAGCTTCGATATCGCCCAATCGAGAAAACGCGGCACTGGCGTAGAGACTGCTGAATACGGCCCTTCTGCTAATTCAGCTGGACAAGACAATCTGGGTCAGATACTCATGGGTGTGCTTTCGTTCAAGAGGCTTGCACGTGAGCTCGGCGACGCATGGGATGGTGGACTGCTGCTCATCGACGAAGTAGACGCCACACTGCACCCTGCAGCCCAGAGGAAGCTCGTCGATCTCTTGCTAAAAGAGGCCGGGAGAAACAACTTCCAAGTGGTATTCACCACACACAGCACCGTCGTGCTCGAATATTTGGCAGACAAAATCGGCTCGGTTACCAAGGACGAGCCGGGCGATGTCGAGATTGCTTATCTTACCGATGCAAACATGGCGCTTGAGGTGAAGAGAAATCCTTCTTGGCATACGATGACCAACGATTTGTTCGTGCGAACGACGGGCGTGGCATCGACCAAAGTGGGCATCTTCTGCGAAGACGCCGAGGCCGCTTGGTTCATACGTGAACTCATCGAGGCACTGTATCCTTCTCTTTGGCCAAGAGTTCATTTTATCGAAGCGACCTTTGGTTGCGACATGCTCCTTCAGCTCTATCGCCATGACTACCCGTACATGAAGGATCGCGTGTTGGCGCTCGACGGTGACGTATCCGATGACAAGATCAAAGAACAGGTACCAGCCCTCTATCTACGCGAAGGCGGAAACATCGTCCGACTCCCTGGTGATGTTAGGCCCGAGGAAGTCATCTGGAACTATCTGGCGAACCTTGATTCTGGCGATCCAGTACTGGTGAATCTTGCGCCATACGACTACACAATCAAGGCAATCAAAGAGCATGGCCCCTTAACGCCGACGTATTCGGCCTATAGCCCAGATAGGAACAAGTTCAAAGCTTGGCTCAAAGACAACCAATCAGTCTTCAGCGATGCAAAGGTCGTGCAGGCGTGGGCGAATGCCAACCCATCCCTAGCCTGGCAGTTCATCGAGACGTTTACGAATGCCTACAACCGAGTTGCGAGAAGAACGTCGGCCGACCAAATGCCTATGGCCAAGAAGCCCGATGGCGCTTAAAATACGTACTTGTGACTGGGATTTACCGTGACCGGGAGGAGGTGCTAGCATGCCAATTACCTATACGCCATTGCGCTTCCCTGGAGGAAAGTCGAAAATCTATCCCTTCATGATTTCGCTCATTGAAGCCAATGAGCTGCGGGGATGCACGTATGCAGAAGCTTTCTGCGGCGGGGCGGGCTTGGCCATGAAGCTCCTCTTGAAGGGCGATGTCGCGAAGATTGTCCTGAACGATTATGACCCGGCGGTCTACAGCATTTGGGACGCCGTGGTGAACCATCCTGACGAACTATGCGCCTACATTGAATCAGCGCCGCTTAACATGGATGAGTGGGAGCGTTGCCGCGAGGTCTACCAGGGTGCGGACGATCCCTCCTTGGAACTGGGCATGGCTGCGTTCTTCCTCAACCGAACCAACCGCTCGGGCATTTTGAAGGGTGGCGTCATCGGTGGCAAGGAGCAGACCGGCACCTACAAGATTGACGCGCGGTTCAATCAAGAGACCCTCTGTAAGAAGGCGCGGTCTATTGCGGCAAAGGCTGACTGCATCGAGCTTCACAACCTCGACGTGCTCGACTTCATGAGCAGCGTTGCGCCAAAGTTCGGCAAGAGCTCCCTTCTCTACCTTGACCCGCCTTATGTGCAGAAGGGCCCGGGACTCTACGAGAACAGCTTCACCGATGACGACCACCGCGAGCTTGCTGCGCGCGTCAAGCAATACGGAGGCAAGTGGATGGTCACCTACGATACCGATGAACTGGTCGACGAGCTTTATACGCCAACTGATGATTGGCCAATCATTGTTGATGAGATCAAGGTTGGGTATAGCGCGGCATCCGCTCGAAACGTTGCATCGGAACGATTGGTGCTCGGTCCGGGCTTGGAGATGCCCGAGTCGTAGGACGCAACCATACGAAACTCCAACTTGTGACAGCCCCTTAGCCTAATACCAGGTTAAGGGGTCGATTGCTTTTGTCGGCCACGTCACGAAAGGACGGCCGACATGGCAGGTGATACGCATGGCAACAAGACGCAGGAAGAACCACAAGCACGCAAGACCTCGGGAACGAGGAAGCGGCGCAAGACAAGCCGCAGGTAGGAAGCGTGGACTGGGAAAAGGCCATCGCCGAGCGCGACGAACGCATTGCTGCGCTCGAGCAGCAGGTGGCCGATGCGGCGAAGTCAGCCGAGGCGGCGGATGCGTTGCGTGGCGAAATCGCGGAGCTCAAGGCACAGGGCGAGTCGGATCGCATCGACTTCCAGTTGCAGCTTGCGGGCGTGCGCAATGTTAAGGCGGCACGTGCGGTTCTCGATGACTACGGCGGCGATGTGGTCGCGCTCAAGGAAGCCGAGCCGTGGCTCTTCGCCGACGCACCCGCCAATCCGCAGGGCGGCAGGACGGGATTCCCCAACGCGGGCACGAGCTCCGACGAGGGCAAGACATTGAAACGCTGTCGCAGGCTCGCTGGCCTGGACGACTCGGACAAGGAATAGGGGGGCCGACGCTTGGCCAACAGCATCGCATTCGCGAAGAATTACGCATCCGTCATCGACGAGGTGTACCAGAGGGTGTCCGTCTCGGGCGTGCTCAACAGCGGCCGGCGTATGGTGCGCGCGAGCCACAACGCGCGCGAGATCCTGGTCCCGTGCATCGAGGTCACGCCGTCATCAATCTCCACAGCGACGATATCACCCGCTATTCTCGCAACCTCGGCTTGCGAGAGGGTTGCAGAGCGTATTGTGGTGTCGATGTCCATCGTAGCGCGAGCGTCGAGTCCGACGAGTGCTGCGACGAGCATGCCACCCTTCAGGATGAAGTTGTCCCGATGCTCGGAGAGGGAGACCCTCTCAAGGAAGTGCTCCATGACGTAGCTTCGTATCAGGGTTTGTGCCTTGTTGCCGTTGCCCTGTGTGAGGTTTCTCACCTTTGCCTTCAGCTGTGTGGACGTGCGGATCATAGCATCACCTCCGTGTACGTCCTGACAGCATCTTCGACTTTGAGCTTCTTGGCGTATTCCATCAGGTGGTATAGGTTCTTGCCATCGCTTGTCATGTACTCCCTCATGGCATATTGGAACACCTGAACGTCCATGTGATCCTTTTGGTGGATGATATCGCAGATCGTCCGATCCCTGTCGTATGCCCGGACGTTGTTGCCGAAGGCTGTTTGGATGTCTGTTGCGCCAAGCTCGTAGGTATCCAGCCGCACCTGGAAGACGTGTACGCCGCGCTTGCGCAGGTGCGTCGCGTTGTATCCAGCTCGGACGGTCGCATAGATAGACTTCGGCTCGCGCTCCATTAGGCCGTGCAAGTACAAGGCGGTCTCATGCGAGAAGACGATTCTCTTGTTTGCCAGTTGAAGCTGATAGAGGGTGTCTTCCCACGCGTCCTCCGCGAGGTAGACCCCATGCGCAACGCGCTCCATGTTGTTCTTTTGGACGTAGGCGGCAAGCGTCGGCTTGGAGATACCGCTTTCGACGACTTGAGAAGTGATGAGATAGCCGTTCCCCTCCAAGACAAGCCTGTTCAGCGTTTCTGATGCACCCATATTCATCACCTTACTCTTACGCTTTTAATTATATATTTTAAGAGCGTGAAAGTAAAGGTTGGATTTATGGGTCGATCTCCATCGTTTTAAGAAGCAGACCTTAGTACACATCTCAATTTTCTTTGGTGAAGTAGGTATGAATATCTGCTGTTTAACGAGTCGAGCGATCTGATAAAAGGCGTGCATATCACAACAGATATACTACGTTTGTACCTGTAAGGCGCTGGATGTCGAACTAAGCGACATGGTAGAAACAGTGCGGGAGGATGATGGCAAGCACCAAGCATTCAACTAATGTAAATGGACGTCCAGATGTGGCAGCGCTGCGTGATGCAATTGATGCGCGGCTGCGTGGTCGTGCTGCCTTCAGTGATGTTAGCTACCGCGATGAGCCTATCATTTTTTCAGGCAAAAAACTTAAGAGTTACGTACCTGAACAACTTGCACAAGCGAGGGCATTGGCACACAGCCCTGCAATGCTGCATCACGGTGAGGCATATATTTTTTGGCGTCAGGCAAGGTTGTTGGCTGACTACGAAGATGATTTTGAGTACCACGGACATTTCTCGCGCTATTTTCCTACCTATCAGTTGATGAGTAACGAGCAGCTGAGAGGTTATTTTTCTTGGCGTACCCAGTGGCGCCAAGGCAAGGTACAGGCTACGGAGACCTCCTTTGTATATCTTTGTGCTTATGAGTTGTTGCATTGTGTTGGTGTAGATGATGCACTGCAAGCTCACAAACAGCTGGGCCGATTACGTAAAGACTATGGCAAGGATCTTTTGGACCATCGCCTATTCAAAAATTTGACTGAGTGGATGGACGAGTTTGTCATCTATTGGGATTTGCCTCAGGAGCTATTGGAAGAATTGCCTCACCGTGATGAAGATAGTGTTCTGCAGGTTTTATCTGCAATTTCAGATACCAGTGATGAGCAGCTTTTTTCTGCTTTAACAGGACTTTCTTCGTATCATATTGAAGGCTCTGCCTTGTATAAAGCGCGTCCTGCTGCAGTTCGGCATGTTGTTTGTGGGGTTGTACGCAAAGTGAGTGCCCATCATGATCGCTCACTCAAGCGCAGTATGTTGGAGAGTTACTGTGGCGTATGTACAGAGCGAGACTTTCCCATGCTCCGCAATGCAGTTTTTGCCGATCCAAGGGCAAGGGCAAATCGCAGCTATGAACTTAGTCCTTTTGATCAGCTATATTGCCGAGGTGGTTTTTGGTCGCGCAAACGTTATTGGGGTATGGCAAAGTCCCGCAAAAAGTTTGGTGAATTGCTTAAAACCATTGATGCTGCCATGCGGGAACAGCTGAATTTTGAGCCTGCCATTGAAAGCCCCCTCAAAACCCGCTATATCGTAAAAGCAGCTCGTGAACTAACTCAGCAAATTGTGGATGAGCAGAAAGCAGCAGAACGTCGGGCGGTGCATATTGATTTTTCCAAGCTGGGAGGTATTCGTGCTGCTGCTGATACCACGCGAGATCGTTTAATTGTGGAAGAAGAACCTGAATTTGTTTCAGATTTTGCGGCAGTTACAACGGAAGTGTCCGACCCAAATATAACTGGTAGAGGGCAGTCAGAGCATGCTGGCAAGGACTGTCGAGTCACAGCGGAAGTATCTGAGCCAGATACAACTGTTACGCTCAGTGACGAAGAACGGGCTTTGCTTAGCTGCTTGCTTGAGCAGAACTCTGTACATGCATTTGAGCGCGAACATCAGTTGATGGCATCACTGCTTATTGAGTCCATTAACGACAAGTTGATGGATGTTATTGGTGATGTGGTAATTGATGCGGGTTCTGATGAACCCCAAATATATGAGGACTATTTTGACGATATAAGGGAGTTGCTCCATGCCTAGGGTACCCAAGCGCATAGCAAATACGGTAATCAATTCGCTGAAGGGTGGCGTTGTACCTCGCGTGGGCTTGCCCTATATCACAGTGGGTCGCGAGCATGAGATCGAAGCGCTGCTCCATGATGTAGAGGTTATCCGCGAAGGAGGGGCATCGTTTCGTTTTGTAGTGGGCAAGTATGGCTCGGGTAAGTCATTTTTGTTGCAGACCATTCGTAATTATGCAATGGATTTGGGTTTTGTAGTCATGGATGCCGATCTATCCCCTGAGCGTCGTTTGCAGGGCAGTCATGGTCAGGGTCTTGCTACCTATAAAGAACTTGTGCGTAATATGGCCACTAAGACTCGCCCTGAAGGTGGTGCGTTGACACTCATTCTTGACCGTTGGATTTCTGGTGTGCAGAGCACAGTAGTTGCCGAAGGTCTACCAGCTGATGCTCCCAATTTTGCCGCTGCCATCGAGCAACGTATTAGTGACGTCATAGCACAGATGGGTGAAATGGTTCATGGTTTTGATTTTGCTCACCTGCTACAGCTGTATTACCGTTCGTATCTAGAGGGTAACGATGAGATAAAAGGCAAGGTTATTAAGTGGTTTCGCGGGGAATATGCCAACAAGACCGAAGCTCGTCGTGAGTTGGGTGTAGGCATTGTCGTAGGTGATGATGATTGGTATGAATACGTCAAGCTCTTTGCGTTTTTTCTCAAACAGGCAGGCTATGCAGGCTTATTAATGCTGGTAGATGAGCTAGTCAATATCTATAAGGTGCCAAACTCGATTACCCGTCAGTATAACTACGAAAAAATTCTGACGATGTACAACGACACTTTGCAAGGCAAGGCATGCTATCTGGGCATCATTATGTGTGGTACACCCCAAGCTATCGAGGATCGTCGTCGGGGCGTGTATTCCTATGAAGCCTTGCGTTCTCGTCTCTCTGAGGGTCGTTATGGTGCGGGTGTCTATAAGGATTTAATGGCGCCCGTAATCCAGTTACAGCCGTTGACCCATGAAGAAATGCTGGTGCTGATAGAAAAGCTTCAAGACATCCATACGCAACTCTATGCGTATGAGCCTCGTCTTAATGAGATGGATTTGGTGAACTTTATCAAGCAAGAATACGAGCGTGTAGGTGCAGACACGCATATCACACCACGTGAGGTGATTCGCGACTTCATTGAGCTGCTGGATATTTTGTATCAACATCCTGAGGCTCAGGTAGCCGAGGTGATGGGGCAGGCAATAGGGCATGCAAATGAGGGCGATGCTGCGGCTTTTACAGATACCGCTGGCATTGCTTTGCCTAGTAGTGGCGCTCATGATATCTCTGACAGTCCGCGGCAAGACGTTTTTGAGTTCAAATTGTAAAAGGCTTTGCTTGTCTTGACTTTGTAGAACTCAGCTGTACTATCTGTATTAAATGAACTAATACAGTTATAGCTGAGGAGGTGCAAAGTGATTCAAATTAGCTATAAAGATTCTCGACCCATTCACGAACAAGTAGAAGATGGCATACGGCGTCTTATTGTGTCGGGGGCGCTGGCGCCAGGCGAACAGTTGCCTTCCGTGCGCGAGCTAGCATCCACGCTCGCTATAAATCCCAACACTATAGCCCGTGCGTATCGTGAGCTTGAAATGCAGGGTTATGTATGCAAAGTAGCAGGTAAGGGCTCGTTTGTAAGTGAAGGGGTGCCTGATGATCATCAGCGCATTAAAGATTTACGCTCTGCTTTTGACGAAACTGCAACTGAGCTTCTGTATTTGGGCGTTGATTTGGCCGCATTAAAAAAACAACTTGATGAGCTTGCTCGTGCTATGGGAGGGGAGGGACAAAATGACTAATGAAATGCTAATTACCAAGGATGTCGTAAAGAATTTTGGCGATTTTCGTGCGCTTGATTGTGCTTCGATAAACGTGCCAAAAGGCAGTGTTTATGGATTAGTAGGGCCTAATGGCGCTGGCAAATCTACCTTGCTCCGTCATGTCATGGGAATACTTCGTCCTGATGAGGGTGAAGTTTATATCGATGGCGAGCCTGTGTGGGAAAACGATGTGCTTATGCAGCGCGTTGTCTTTATTCCCGATGAGCTGTTTTACTTCCCTAATGCAACAATTCAGGATATGAGACAGTACTATTGCGGACTCTATCCTCGTTTTGATGATAAACGTTTTGAGGCTTTGCATGAGGTGTTTACTACGATTGATAGCAAACGCCCCTTGCGTCGTTTGTCCAAAGGCATGCAAAAACAGTCTATTTTTTGGTTGTCTCTATGTTGCCACCCAGACTTTTTAGTACTCGATGAGCCAGTGGATGGCTTGGATCCTGTGATGCGTCATCAAATCTGGAGTCTGCTCATGAACGATGTAGCCGAGCAGAACACTACGATTTTGGTTTCCTCTCATAACTTGCGTGAGCTCGAAGATGTCTGTGATCACGTGGGCATTATGCACAAGGGCAAGATTTTGTTGCAACGATCGCTCGAAGAGTTGGAGGGTAGTGTCTCCAAGGTACAAGTTGCCTTTGCAAATCAGCCGCCAGCGTTTCCCGCAGATATCAAAATCATGCATCACGAAAAGCAGGGTCATGTGCACACCCTAATCGTGCGGGGTAAGCGTGAGCAGCTTGTTGCGCATTTAACTGCACTACATCCGCTTTTTTTGGATGTGCTACCGCTCACGTTAGAGGAGATATTTATTTATGAGATGGGAGGTGTGGACTATGGCATCAAAGACATCCTTGCTTAGCCGCACGGTTTTTCAGGGACATATCAAACGCTTTGTTCCTTTGTGGTCGCTCTATACTGCAGTACTCACCATTTGGTTGCCCATTGGTCTGTCCCTGCGTTTTCAGAGCATGGAAAGTCCTACCGCCCAAGATTTGTATCTGGTGGTTTATACGCATACAAGATTTGGAGCATTTATCTTTGTGACGGCAGCCTTTGCAATTGTCTGTGCAGTTTGCCTTTTTTCGTATCTATACAAGAGTTCCTCGGCAAATATGATGCACGCTTTCCCGCTCAGACGCTCAACCCTTTTTGTATCAACCTATCTCGCTGGCTTGTTTATGATGCTGGTGCCTATGGCTATAGCGCTTTTACTAATGTTTTTGGTATGTGCTTCTCACCAGGTAATTTGGTTGAGCCTGATGTCGCAGCTGGCTGTATGTGTGCTTTTTAGCTCTTTGTTTTTCTTCTCACTGGCGTCGCTATGTTGCATGATTTCGGGCACTATATTTGCAGCCGTTGCGTTTTATGGCATTTGCCAGCTCGCTTGGAGTGCAGTGTACACGTTGGTGATGATTTTTATTGCCAGCTTTACCTATGGTATGGAGCAGCTACCCAAGTCTGTGTTGATGTTAGGTGGCAAAGTAGGGTTTTTGTCTCCACTACCGTATTTGCTAGGTCATGTCAAACTAGTTTCTAAGCATATTGAGCTTGCAGATGGTTTTAATCCAGCAACTATTGATGCCACAACACATATCGTTGGCCTTAATCATCTCATTGCGTTCTTTATCGCAGGCTTTGTTGTGACGGTACTTGCTTGGTGGATTTATAGCAAGAGACGCATTGAAAGTGCGGGAGATATGGTTGCTTTTCCCGTGCTCAAGTTGCCTGTACGCTGGTTGGCTGCCTTCATTGGCGGCATGGGAAGTACCTTTGTGATAGCTGCCCTGAGAGGTGTTGCGGGGAGTCGACAGGATCTTGCTGTATTTATTGGGTATTATGCACTCTTTGCCCTTATATGCTTCTTTGTGACCGAGATGATCCTCAATAAGACTGTGCGTATTTTTACTCGCAGCCGTGCTGTTGAAGCGCTAGCAATGTGTGCTTTGAGTTCGGTCTTACTTGTGGGTCTTGGTTTGGACTTGGCTGGTTTTTCGACCTCAATTCCACAGGTCAAAGATGTTTCAACCTTGAATCTTCAAATCCGTGATACCGACTATGCTGCTAAGGCAGGGCTTGGCCAAGATTCCGATCGGTTGATGCAACAAACGATCGATTTACATCAAACTATTGTGGAAAACCGTGATGAACTTAGGGCTGAGGCAGAGCGTATCAGTGGTTCTAACGATGGCAGGACGGTCTACGTGCGTTTTGCTTATCGGCTAAAAGATGGTCGCATATTGACCCGATCTTATCTAGTTCCTATCACTGAGGAAGCGCGTAAAGATCCCAATAGTGCTGCGTCAAAGTTGCTGAATATCTACCTTGATTCTGATTTCTTCCTTAATTCTTTGCTTGGCTACAATCACGCTGATTTTGAGTGGGTTGGTGCTGTGTTTGAGCCTAGCTACAAAGGTGGGTACTCAGGTGAAAGTATCAGTGTGGATAAAAATAAGGCAAAAGCTATGGGAGAAAAGCTCTTGTCTTATATCCAGAGTATATCTTGGAAAGAATTTATGCTTAGGCATATGGGAATAACTGCAAGCAATCCAAGCAATGGTTATCAGTATTGGGGTTCGCTGGTAATGAATGGTCGCTATGCAGGAACTAATAACACAACTGAGCGTATCTTGGCTGATACCGGTCTTTTGGATCACAGTGCGAGTAATCATGGTGAATGGGGCTACTCAGAAAATACCAATACCAATGATGATGGTAGTTTTACGACAAATATCAGTATCTGCCTAGATGTTGACACAGATCTTATGGCAACGGATTTTGCCGAGGTGATAAAAGCTTCGGGTATCGAATTGAATGCTGACGATGCGATTGTAAAGTAATACCTGTTTGCCCTCCTTTCCCAAGCGTCTTCCTCCTTCAGGTGGAAGACGCTTTTTTGACTGTGAGAAGTACATGACCGAACATTTGTGCTAGCGTGAAATGCTGGGAGGAAATATGGAAGCATTTGAGCGCTACGCGCCGTTTATTCAGGATTTTATTTACCGCAATGGTTGGCAGTCGCTGCGCGGGGTGCAAGTGGCTGCTGCTCATGCGATTTTTGATACGGACGATAATGTGTTGCTCTGCGCATCCACAGCTTCTGGCAAAACTGAGGCGGCATTTTTTCCCATACTGTCAATTTTGGAAGAAGAACCCTCAAGTTCTGTTGGAGTACTCTATGTGGGTCCACTAAAAGCGCTGATAAATGATCAATTTGGACGCTTGCAGGAACTTTGCGAAGAGGAAGAGATTCCTGTCTGGCGTTGGCATGGAGATGTTGCTGCTTCGCGTAAGGCAAAACTGATGAAGCATCCTTCAGGAATTTTGCAGATTACACCAGAATCTCTTGAGGCAATGTTGCTACATCGTCATTCAGCAATTCCCAAACTTTTTGGTGATTTGCGTTTTATTGTGATTGATGAGGTACATTCTCTCATGCGTGGCGATCGTGGTGCCCAGACTCTTTGTGTGATTGAACGCTTGTCTCGTCTAGCAGGAGTGAAGCCGCGTCGTATTGGGCTTTCTGCGACAGTGGGTGACCCCGAGCGTACAGGCGAATATCTTTCTGCGGGTACGGGGCGCAATACGCTCATTCCGCGCATTGATGATGCGGGTCAACGTTGGCGCTTGTCAATGGAACATTTTTATGTCAGTGATTATCAAGCTGTCGATGACGAGTTGGGACGCGGTCCCTATGCACGTCGGCATGAGGCAGAAAATGCGGCTGTATTGACCGATATCGAAGTGGATGGGGGTACACTGGCTGAAGAAGGATTTGCTCGTATGTCTCAGCGTAGCTATGAGGGCAAGACTGATACAGCACCCCAATTAGCAGATCCAGGTCTTGGATATATTTTTGAGCATAGCCGAGGTAGGAAGTGCTTGGTTTTTGCCAATTCGCGCGAGGACGCTGAGGCGGTTACTACGACACTTCGCTCATATTGTGAGGCAAATGGCGAGCCAGATCGCTTTTTAATCCACCATGGCAATCTTTCTGCTCCCTTACGAGAATCTGCCGAAGATGCGATGAAGGATGAAGAAACAGCCCTCACCACAATTACAACCTCAACTCTTGAGCTTGGTATTGATATTGGAAGACTTGAACGAGCATTCCAAATTGATGCACCTTTTACGGTATCAAGTTTTTTGCAGCGCATGGGTCGCACTGGTCGTCGTGGTACACCGTCCGAGATGTGGTTTGTCATGCGGGAAGAACGACCCGAACCTCGCTCTAGCTTGGATGAAACTATTCCTTGGAAACTTTTGCAAGGTATTGCTTTGGTGCAGCTATATATTGAAGAGCGCTGGGTTGAGCCTCCGCGCTTGGACCGCCTGCCCTTTAGTTTGCTTTACCATCAGACAATGGCAACGCTGGCATCAAATGGTGAAATGAGTCCCGCAGAACTTGCTGTACGCGTGTTGACCCTCACACCATTCCAACGGGTTACAACAGATAACTATCGAGTACTGCTTCACCACTTAATTGCGAGCGAACAAATTCAGCAGACTGATGAGGGTGGCCTTATTGTGGGCTTGGCGGGGGAGCGTGTGGTTAACAATTACCGCTTCTACGGAGTCTTTGTTGAGAGTGAGGAGTACACCGTTCGCAGTGAAAGTCAAGAGCTTGGCACTACGGTGATGCCGCCACCCGTTGGTGACAAAATTGCTATTGCGGGTGCCACTTGGCTGGTAGAAGAAGTGGATCATAAACGGCATTTGGTTTACTGCACACAGGTAAAAGGCCAGGTACCTGCCTATTTTGGCGAGTGTCCAGGTGACATTCATACCCATGTACTCGAGCGTATGGCACGCTGCCTTGTAGAAGATGTGACATATCCTTATCTAATGGATAACGCTCGCGCCCGCCTTGCTCAGGCGCGCCGTACAGCACGTGCTTCAGGCATGCTTAAAGTGCCACTTATCAATATCGGTGGAGATAGCTGGGCGCTATTTCCTTGGCTGGGTAGTTATGCTTTTTTGGCCTTGGAGCGTTTCCTTAAACTGCGCTGCTCAGAAGAGCTAGGACTTAAGGGGTTGGATTCAAGTCGTCCGTACTTCTTGCAATTTCGTATGAAAGCAGATGCTCAAACTTTTGTTGATGTGCTTGCCAAGCAGGCTCTGCGTCCGTTAGATCCCCTTGAGTTGCTTTATCCTGGAGAAGTGCCTGTTTTTGATAAGTATGATGCCTATGTGCCAGTTGAGTTGGTGCGTAAAGGTTTTGCATATGGGGTATTAGATACTGGGGGTATGCTGCAGCGCGTGCGTCAATGGTGTGGTTTGCCCAAGATGCCCGAGTTGCCTCAAATGTAAGGGTTCTAGCGGGGTGTTTGGGCGCAGGATAGCTAGGGAGAGCAAAATCATATGAGGCAGGGGAACTCATGAAACCAATGCTATTGGCTGCAATCATTGCAATTACGCTCGCACTTATTTTGTACACCATTGGTGTCTTTTCCGAACGTCATGCAAAAGTACTCAAACCAATACATCTTGCCATGTTTTGGTTGGGCTTGATTTGTGATAGTACAGGCACAGCTTTGATGAGCAAGATTGCCCAAGCAGGTGCTACAGGAATTGGATTACATGCAGTTACTGGTGCTATAGCGATTGCACTTATGGCATTCCATGCAATTTGGGCAACTGTGACGCTTGTGAGCCACAATGAAGAACGTGCTCGTACCTTTCACCGTCTAAGCCTTTTTGTCTGGTTGGTATGGCTTGTACCCTATGTTATCGGTGTGATTATGGGTATGCATTAGACAGGTTTATGTAGGGACTTTTGGCGTTAGAGTTTTGTTGGTAAGGACGTCGTATTGCGTAAAAGGCGGCCGTACTGCCGTCTAAGGCGAACGCAAGGGGATGCGCTATGGCTATTAGTTACGTAGATTCCAGCGAGCTCGATGAGTATCTGATGATGCCTGATTGTCCTGAATGTGGCAGTGAGGACGTAGCCTGTATGGAGACCTACCAAGATGGTGAGTGGGTCATCAAGCAGTACCTCTGCAACAAATGCGGGCATGTTTGGACTGAGCGAACCAAGGCATAAGAAGCGACCCAAGGTATAAGACGATCACTGGTTATATCAACTGGAGAGCGGCCTCGGCAATGAGTTCGTTCACGGTGGGATGTGGGTGGATTACCGCAGCAAGCTGAGCTGCTGTCATGTCTTGCGCGATGGCTACAGTGAGTTCTCCGATGAGGTCTGTAGCACGCGGACATACAAGCTGTGCCCCCAAAATTCGTCCATTGTCTTTTGCGGCAATTAGCTTGAGATAGCCTGAGTCACCACCTTCTATCAGGCATTTTGCATTGGATCCAGTGACAACTTTTGCTGTGCGGATTAAGAGTCCGCGCTCTTTTGCCTCGGCTTCAGTAATGCCGATGGATGCTACCTCAGGTGAGGTATAGACACAGCTAGGGATGAGCTGTTCATTCATAAGCTGTTCTTCATGACAAATGACACGTATAACATTGCGTGCCTGGGCCATTGCTACGTGTGCGAGTTGAGTTGTTCCTGCACGGACATCGCCAATTGCCCACACATGAGGCAAGCTGCTGCGTCCGTCATCGTCGCAAACAAGGGCACCGCGTTCTAATTTTGCGTGGATATTATTTGCAAATAGTCCAGTTGTTTCGGCAGTGCGTCCAGTAGCAATAAGTACGCCTCGAGCACAAATCTGCTGTTCATCACCCTTTTTGTTGCAATATCTGACACACAGGATATCGTCTTGTTGCGTAATTTCAGCAACACGAGCAGCAGTCTCAATTTTGACGTTTGATTTTTTGAGATGCATGTTTATCCGTTGGGCGATTTCCTTGTCAAAGGGTGGCAGTATGCGCTCCATTGCCTCAAGGATGGTAACTTGTCGACCTAACGCAGTATATATTTCTGCACATTCGACTCCGATAACGCCGCCACCAATGATTATCAATGAGGAAAGATCTTTCCCTTCGCCCTCAAGAATGTCATCGCTGGTGAGTACTCCAGGAAGCTCAATGCCAGGAATGGGAATGCTCTTGGGGACAGAGCCTGTGGCGATGACGGTCTCACGTGCTTCGTATTCCATGTTGCCACAAACAATGGTGCATGATGCATCGTTTGCAGAAACTATCTGTGCCTCTCCTTCTACCAGCTTAACCTTGTCTTTTTTCATAAGTTTGGTGAGACCATCACGAAGACTTGTCACGATTTTTGTCTTGCGCGCGTGCATGGCAGAAAAGTCCAACTGTACACCCGAGGATGCGATGCCATATTCATTTCCGTTGATGGCCTCGACATAGGCTTTAGATGAGCGAAGCAGAGCTTTCGTGGGTACGCAACCGCGGTTAAGGCATGTGCCGCCAAGAAGATTTCGCTCAAAGAGAACAACTGATTTGCCGCGACGAGCAGCCTCGTCGGCTGCGGTATAGCCGCCAGGACCTGCACCGATAATGGCAATATCAAACATATTCTCTCCTAGCGGGCAGCAATTGATAGAACTAATCGTGTAAGGTCAGTAGCGACTTGGGTATCTATATTTTCGCCCTCAAGACGGATAAGTAATTCGGGCTCATCAAGTGCACAGCCCGAAAGCGCACGTTCTACCAAGATGGGTAAACCCTCAGCAAGAGCGTCTGTCCAGAGATAGGCTTGCTGTATGAGTCCATCTGCTATCTCAAGGTCAAGACGGACGGTACCCCAAGAAAATCGAGCTTCAGCCCCTTGGGACAGATGACGTTTTTTTCCAAGATTCCATGCGGGCGAAGCAAAACGTTCGCGGAGTTGCGCAAGATAATCCTCATCAATTTTAGTAGGATCTATGCACTCTACCTTAGAGTTGAAGACCTTTCCAAATGACTGGGCAAGAGCGGACTTGAGCTGATTAATGGTGAGCGAGGGAGACAGTTCGGATAGGTTGACGACGCGTGAGCGTAGCGATTTGACGCCGCGTGCTTGTAATTTGAGTGGTGAAGGTCGCAAGTAGCGGCTAAGTGCACCAAAATCTGCCGCAACAAGAAGCGTTCCATGGTGGTAGCTATGCTCACCTTCGTGCAAATATGCACAACCCGAAAACTTTCTTCCATCTACGGTGAGGTCATTGCGACCTGTAGCCTGCGCATTGATACCAAGCGACTGTAGCGCACTAAGCACTACCGCGTTTTGCTTTATAATATCAAAGTCTTTTGTTGGTACAAGGAAGGTAAAGTTCAAATTGCCAAGATCGTGATATACCGCACCACCTCCAGAAAGTCGGCGCACAAGGTGTCCACCCTCAGCTTCGAGAGCGGGTACATCACATTCATCAAGGGCATTTTGATTGCGCCCAATTACCACGGTGTGGACATTTTGCCAAAGATACAGTACGCAGCAATTGGGGCCCGTCTGCTCAAATAAGAGTCTCTCAAGAGCAAGATTAGCATAGGGGTCATAGCCCTTTGCTTCTATGAGTCCCAGGTGCTTTATCACTGCGATACCCTCTCGTTGTAATTGGGCATTTCTTATTTACTCAGCATCAAAGTCGTAGCGTAGGCGTGGCTTACGCGCGGCGCCTACCTCATCAGGTCGTCCTATAGGGCAGGTAAAGGGTGCATCGCGAAGGCGAGCCCCATCATGGTGCACCTCGGCCAAAATAGTCTTTAGGATGCAGATAAACTCATCAAGAGTTTCTTTGCCCTCAGTTTCGGTAGGCTCTACCATGAGTGACTCATGCACGATAAGTGGGAAGTACATAGTGGGTGGATGAATACCAAAATCAAGCATACGCTTGGCAACATCCATTGAGGATACACCGCATTCGTCCTTGAGAGACCCTATGTCCGTCACAAATTCGTGCATACAAGAATCAGGGAAGGGGATAGTGAAGTCCTCACGCAGTGCTGCAAGTAGATAGTTAGCATTAAGAACCGCATTGGCTGAACTCTGTCTCATGCCATCTGCACCAAGTGACAAAATGTAGGTATATGCGCGCAGGACTACAAGGAAATTCCCATAGAAGCTGCGTACCCTACCCACGCTCTTTGGGGGTGTTTCAAAGGTAAAACCAGAATCAGTCTTGGTGATAAGGGGTCCTGGCAAATAAGGTGCAAGCTCTGCTTTGCAGAGTACAGGACCTGAACCTGGACCACCTCCGCCATGAGGTGTCGAGAAGGTCTTGTGTAGGTTGAGATGAGTGCAATCAAAACCCATATCGCCTGGGCGGACACGTCCCATAATTGCGTTGAGATTTGCGCCGTCGTAGTAGCAAAGGCCTCCTGCTTCGTGGATGATGCGGGTAATCTCGAGGATATTGCGATCAAAAAGCCCGAGTGTATTGGGATTGGTAAGCATCAATCCAGCAGTGTGTGGACCTACGACTGCCTTGAGTGCATCTAGGTCGACTCCACCTTCATCGTTAGAGGCTACCGAAATTACGCGAAAACCAGCCATACTTGCCGAGGCAGGATTGGTGCCATGCGCAGTATCGGGAACGATAATTTCGTCGCGTTCGGTTTTGCCATGATCGAGGAGCCAAGCACGGATGAGAAGCAGCCCTGTAAGCTCGCCATGGGCACCCGCTGCTGGCTGTAATGTCGTAGCATCCATGCCACAAACTTCGCGGAGCGATTGATCGATGTTATAAAGCAGCTCAAGACAACCCTGTACAGTTGATACAGGCTGCAAAGGATGAATGTCAGCAAAATTTGGCATGCTGGCAAGGGCTTCGTTGACGCTGGGATTGTATTTCATGGTGCAAGATCCCAGGGGATAAAAGCCGTCGTTGACGCCATGGGTCTGCTTCATAAGCTCAGTGTAATGGCGAGTTATATCGACTTCGGAGAGCTCAGGAAGCCTTGGCGCGCATGTGCGCAACTGTGCGGTATCAAAGTTAATCTCAGGTACATCTAGTTCGGGTAGAAGTTCGCAGTGGCGTCCCGAAACGCTGCGCTCAAAGAGGAGTTTCATACGCCGCTCACCTCCTTTAGGGCAGCAATGAGTAGATCGATTTGCTCGCGACTGTTGAGTTCGGTACAACACCAGAGCAGGCCGCCGTCGACAGGAAGACCAGCAAGAATTCCTTTCTCGCTCAGTGCGGCTATTATCTGGTCTGTATCAGAGGGACAGTTGGTAAGGAACTCATGGAAGAAAGGACGCGTGTCGCGCAAAGTAAACCCAGGGATTTCTTGTAGACGTCTTTGCAGGTAATGTGCGTGAGCAGTGCAGCTTTGTGCGACTTTATAGATGCCTTTGGGACCCATCGCTGCTAGATAAACCGAAGCCGTCATAGCGCACAGCGCTTCGTTGGAGCAGACATTAGATGAAGCTTTTTCACGGCGAATATGCTGTTCGCGTGCTTGGAGTGTCAATACAAAAGCGCGGCGTCCCTTAGCATCGGAGGTCTCGCCTACAATGCGACCCGGCATCTTGCGCATGAGCTTTTTTGTGCATGTCATCAAACCCAGATAAGGACCGCCAAAGCTTAGCGGTAAACCAAGAGGTTGTCCTTCGCCTACGGCTACATCAACTCCATACTCACCAGGAGTTTTGAGTAAGCCCAAGGAAATAGGATTAAAGCTCATAACGAGCTTGGCGCCCTTGCTGTGTGCTGCTGTGACAATTGCATCGATATCTTCAATCACACCATAGTAGTTAGGACTTTGTACAAGCACAGCAGCTGTGCCAGCGTTAATAGCGCTCTCAACTGCAGCAATGTCAGTTGTGCACTTATCTGCAGCTACAACGCTTACTGGTACCTTGCGGCTTGCACAATAAGTTTTGACGACAGCGATGGTTTGCGGATCGACGGTAGCAGAGATAATAACGTCTTGGCGTTTGCGCTCTTGACACATCAGCACTGCTTCTGCAGCAGCACTTGCCCCGTCATACAATGATGCGTTGGGAACTTCCATGCCTGTGAGTTCGCAAATCTGTGTCTGGTACTCAAAGATAGACTGGAGCACGCCTTGACTTATTTCTGCTTGATAGGGCGTATACGCAGTACGGAATTCCTCCTTGCTGGTAACGCTCTGCACGATTGCGGGGATGTAGTGGCGGTAGGCGCCAGCACCGCGAAAGACACTCTGAAAGCGCTGATTTTTGTTGGCGAGCTTGCTGAGAGTATCAACAACTTCTAATTCGCTTTTTCCTGTAGGCAGCTCGAGTTTGGATACCAGCGCCTCTTTAGGGACCACTTGATAAAGCTCATCCAAGGAGTTTAGGCCTACGGCCGAGAGCAGCTCTTTTTGCTCTGCAGTAGTTGATGGGACGTAGACTCCCATGGTTTATGCCTCCTCGTTGGCGCAATGTTCCTCGTAAGCTTTGGCATCAAGCAGCTCTTCTATATCACTTACTTCTTCAACTTTGATGAGCCAACTGCCATAGGGATCCTCATTTACCAGCTCAGGAGAATCAGCAAGCTCCTCGTTGACTGCAGCAACAATGCCTGTAACAGGGCTAAATACGTCGGATACTGCTTTGACGGACTCGATATCAGCAAAGGGCTCGCCAGCAGTGACACCATCTCCTTCTTCGGGAAGATTGACAAATACGATGTCGCCAAGGGAATCCTGCGCAAAGTCAGTCAGACCTATTGCATAGATATCGCCATTTTTCTCGACCCACTCATGGGATTTGGTGTACTCAAGTTCTTCTTTAACCTCTGCCATGATGCAATCCTTTCTTATTGCTTGTAGTTACTCGGACCTTTTAGGTCCGTTTGGTGCTAAGAACTGCAAATTAGTCGTGCTTGTAAAAAGGAAGTTCTACGATACGCACAGCTAAGCGTCTGCCACGGACATCGGCTTCTGCTTCGGTACCAACTGCGGCATGCGCAATATCGACCTTTGCCATAGCAATTGACTGCTTAAGGTGGGGTGCAAAAGTGCCTGAGGTTGTGTGGCCAATGAGCTTATCGGCGATATATAAGTTTTGATGTTCGCGTAAAATGCCGCGTCCTGTTGCCACAAGCCCTACGCGTGTGACGTGCGGATTGCCTTTGGAAAGCAAAGCCGTGTGTCCGATGAATTCGTCTTTGTCGAGTTTGACGCCAAAGCCCAGACCTGCTTCTAGTGGTGTGGTCTGCTCATCCATCTCATGTCCATAAAGTGGCATAGCTGCTTCAAGACGTAGGGTATTTCGAGCGCCCAAACCACAAGGAATGAGTCCTTCTTCTTTGCCTGCTTCGCGGAAAAGTTGCCAGAGTTTTGTGACATGCTCGTTTGCACAGTACAGCTCAAAACCCTTTTCACCGGTATAGCCTGTGCTTGACACGAGGCAGTCAATTCCACCCACAAGGACATGAGGGCAAAAACTGTAATAGCCTTGGGGTAGCGTTTGGGGGTCAGTAAGCTTTTCGATAATGGTTTGTGCCAAAGGTCCCTGTAGTGCTAATTGGGCAGTGCTGCTCGATAGGTCTTCAAATTGCGTATCAGGCAGCAAGTTTGCCTGCATATGAGCAATGTCTTTGTCATGATTGTCGGCGTTAATAACAACAAAATAATCATCGTCGGCAAATTTATAGACGATAAGGTCATCAATGCAACCGCCCTGCTCGTTACACATAATGCCGTAACGACACTTGCCTATCTTCATTTTACTGTAGTCATTGGTAATTAAATGGTTGATGGTAGCAAGGGCACCAGGACCTGAAAAACGTACCTCTCCCATATGAGATACATCAAAAAGACCGCAATGTGTACGCACAGCCTCATGCTCTGTGCGAATGCTGGTGGGGTACTGTACTGGCAGCAGGTAGCCAGCAAAGGGGACGATTTTGCCACCTTCCTTTACATGGATGTCGTACAGGGGTGTCTTTTTCATAGTTACTCCCTCAAGACTTTGTGGCTTCCAGCGCGAAACTGTAGAGTCATGTTTTGCGAACAGAGCAAAACCTCAGCTCCGTGCCCTTGTCTTTGACCTGAAAGATTCTCCAAATAAATGGATTGCTTCTTCGGTGATCGGATGACCTTTCCAAGGTTTCGTCGGCGAACGGTCCTTTTGCCTGAGAGTTATTGCCGCCCCTTCGGCTCCGTGTGAGCTACGGTCTCTCCCGTTCGTGTCTTCCGAGAGTATTCACTTTTCGCACTCGTAGGTACTTGCCGCCATACTAACAAGCGATCTCGTGTTTTATCGCTAGCAATCGATTTGGGGTGGCGGAGACACGGTGAACGGAGTAGTGAGGATGAAAGTAAGCTGTTTTGCCTGTTATTATCGACTAAGAAGTAAAGAAAAGTAAGGCTGCTTTGTAGTATGCAAAGCATGGCATGAGGAGAGATATGGCAGAGTTTGTCTACCAGATGTACAAGGTTCGCAAAGCTTTTGAGGGCAAAGTCATTCTTGATGATGTGACAATGGGCTTTTTCCCTGGTGCCAAGATTGGTGTTGTGGGTCCTAACGGTATGGGCAAGTCGACCCTGCTCAAAATCATGGCAGGTATGGAAGACATTTCCGCAGGTGAAGCAAGGATGGCACCAGGCTATAGCGTAGGTATGTTGCAGCAGGAGCCACCTTTGGATGATTCCAAGACGGTGAAAGAAAACATCGAAATGGCTTTTGGTGATTTGCTTGCCAAGATTGAGCGTTTCAACAAAATCGGCGAGAAAATGGGCGAGCCCGATGCTAATTTTGATGCTCTGATGACCGAGATGGGTGAGCTGCAAACCGAGATCGATGCGGCAAATGGTTGGGATCTGGATAGCCAGCTGACGCAGGCGATGGATGCTCTGCAGTGTCCTGATCCAGACGAGCAGGTCGACCACCTGTCGGGCGGCGAACGTCGTCGTGTGGCGCTGTGCAAACTGCTGTTGGAGGTGCCTGATTTGTTGCTGCTAGACGAGCCAACCAACCATCTGGATGCAGAGTCGGTACTCTGGCTTGAGCAGTTCCTCAAGAATTACTCCGGTGCTGTGCTGGCGGTCACACACGACCGCTATTTCTTGGATAACGTTGCCGAATGGATTTGCGAGGTTGACCGTGGAACGTTGTATCCATATAAGGGCAACTATTCCACCTATCTGGAAACCAAGGCAGCACGTCTTGAGATGGAGTCCAAGCAAAACGCACGTCGTGCCAAAAAGATGAAGTCTGAGCTGGAGTGGGTACGCAGTTCTCAGAAGGCACGCCAAGCAAAAAGCCGTGCTCGTCTTGCTGCGTATGAGCAAATGGAGGCGGAGGCGCGCCAGACCAAAAAGACTGATTTTACGGACATCCAAATTCCCGTGGGTCCTCGTTTGGGTAACAAAGTGCTTGAGGTTGAGCATTTGCACAAGGCCTTTGGTGACCGCGTACTCATTGACGATTTGAGCTTTACGCTGCCGCGCAATGGCATTGTTGGTGTGATTGGTCCCAACGGCGTAGGTAAGTCGACTCTGTTCAAAATGATAGTGGGACAGGAACAACCGACGTCTGGCTCGTTGGAGCTGGGGGAGACGGTAAAGCTTTCTTATGTCGATCAGGGACGCGCTGGTCTTGATGCCGAGAAGAATGTCTGGGAAGTTGTGTCGGATGGTAATGATTACATTGTTGTCGGTGATCAGGAAATCCCCAGTCGTGCTTATGTTTCTGCTTTTGGTTTTAAGGGTACCGACCAGCAGAAACGTGCAGGTGTTTTGTCGGGAGGCGAGCGTAACAGGCTCAACCTTGCTCTGACCTTGCGTCAGGGTGGCAACTTGTTGTTACTAGACGAGCCTACTAACGACTTAGATACCGAGACGCTTGAGAGCTTGGAAGAAGCTCTGCTTGCCTTCCCTGGTTGTGCCGTGATTACTAGTCATGACCGTTGGTTTATGGACCGTATCGCCACGCATATTTTGGCATGGGAAGGTACTGACGAAAACCCCGGTGCCTGGCATTGGTTTGAGGGCAACTTTGAAGACTATCAAGCAGACCGTGTACGCCGTCTAGGTCCGGATGCTGCGCGACCTCATCGCCTGCACCGCAAGCTTACAAGGGACTAGGCTCTGCTTTCCTGCTAAGTGATTTTGGTGCCGCTCCATTGCTGGGGCGGCATTTTTGTGCGAGTCATCAACCTGGTCTCGCGCGTTTTATGTGCGAGACAAGAAGTGGGACAGTATCAAAAGCCACACTATGATTTGTGACTTGATGGAGGACAAAAAGGGGACGAGTTTTGGCATCTAGGTTGTGTTTGCCTTTGTTTCACGCGGACACTCAAACGCCACACTCTATTTCACGCCAATTGCCAAACGCCACGTTCTACTTCACTTTTTTAGCCAAAAGCCACATATCTCTTCATGCCCAAAAAATCTACCTGCGCAAACGTCAGGTCCTTTGAAATAGAACGTGGCTTTTGACATTTTTTCTGAAACAGAACGTGGCTTTTGACAAGCAAAGCTGTATTGATTGAAAGAATATGTGGCGTTTGGCATGTAGAGCTGCGCCATTTGAAATAATCCGTGGCGTTTGACAAGCAGAGCTGACCTGCTAGGTGAGGCCAAAAACACTGTATTGTGACCAGAAATCGCAGCTCCAGCAGGCAAAACACCGTTTTGTGACAAATTAATTTCTTGATAAAGCATCTACCAGCGGTTTTGTAAAAGGCAAACTCGTGTTTTGGTGTTCTTGCAATTTTAGAAGTCACGAAAGGGTGCTTTTGCGGTGGTAGTGACATACGAAATGATGTTTCCTTGGTAGCAGATAGTTGATACACAAGTCTCATACGCGTGGATAAATAGGGGATTCCATCTGTGCTCGCACGTTAGAACCAAACACAGTTTATCGTGCCGATGCTGAAGTCAAAGATTTAAGTTAGCTAAGGTTGACAAATGTAAAAGAAGGAATACCTTAGTAAAAGTTAGCCATGGTTATCTTTAGGATAAGGATAGAAAGTGGAGGTAGGTAATGAATAGGATGACGACTCTTGCAGCTTCGGGCATTTCTTTTGCTCTAGCAGCAACTCTTGCACTGACGGGCTGTGGTGGCAACAATACTCCAACACCTGCTGGATCTGCTGGTTCCTCTGCTGGTAGTGCAAGTAGCTCACAGAGTGCTACCCAGACCGTTAGTCTTTCTGATTGGGCAGGTACCTGGAATGGTTTTCTGCTTACCTAAGCAATCCCGAGCTCGATAGTACCTTTAAGGAAGTGGGCGAGCGAGACAAGAAGTCTGCCGATGAGGTAAAGAAGGACTTCTCTGCCAAGGTAAAGGCCGACTTTGACGGTCTTAAGGTTGAGGGCGATACCATCACCTTCCTTGATGGCTTTGAGGATAAGGGCGGCAAGGAACTTACCCATGCTGAGTATCACTTCAAGGAAGCACGCAAGGTGGAGCATGGTGGACACCAGTTGGAGTGGGATGTTTTTGAGGCAAGCGATCCTCAGGCAGAATATCCCGTACTGCTGATGATGCCTGTGCACGGCGAAGAAGAGATGGTCCACTTCCACATGCGCTATGGCAAGAATGCCGACGAGCTGATGGCTGCTGACGATTGGTATCCCACCTTTGTTAAGCCCAATACCACACTTGAGCAGGTCAAGGGCGAAATCAAGGAGTAACGCGCATACAGAGCCTGCGTTGGCTGTCGAAACCCCCAGCTTTCGGCAGCCACTTTGCTCTCTTTGGTTACGTTTTGCGTGAGAAAAGATGCTGCAAGGAGTTTTTATGCACTACACAAGAAGAGACTTTCTGAATATGTGTACCGGGGCGTGTTTGTTGCCTCTTATGGGAGCATCGCTTGCTGCATGTAAAAAAACGTCGCATGTACCTGCTGGGAGTCCCTTGGTTTACGCATCATTTTTCCCCGTGTATGACCTTGCACGCGAGGTGGCAGGAGATGCGGTAGAGATACGCTCGTTTATGCCTGCGAATAAAGATCCTCATCTGTGGGAACCAACTCCCAAGGCTTTGCGTGACCTTTCAGCAGCTCATTTGCTCATTATCAATGGCGCCAATATGGAGCATTGGGTCGACCAAGTGCGTGACAACATTCCAGCACTCCCCATGCTTAGGCTCTCGGATAGCGTTGATTTGATTACCTATAAAGGTGCTGCTGCAATGGGTGAGTTTCAGTATATGGCGCGACTTGAAGTCAAGCCGGGTACCTACGGCTTTGAATTTGGTCATACTCACCAAGACATCATGCGTGTTGCTTTTATCCAAGCATCGGCAGATACCTCCGAAAAAGAACTCATCAGACTTGGCCGTGAGGTTATGAGTAAGCAGGGCAAAGTTGTTGTCCAGCACTCCACCATAGATGTTCAAGCAAACGAAGTGTATGCACTTGAAATGGGACACGAGAGTGGCTATATCGGCTTTACGCTGCCTAAAGGCAAAGATTGGCTCTTAGTTTCTGATCGCGCATCGGAAGATTTGCTTTCCTATCGTTTGGTTACCAAAGAAAATGGCGATGAGATTCCTGTAAAACAGGTAGTAGAAGGTGCTTCTTCGGGACATGACAAAGTCACATTTGACCCACACTCAGGGCTTTCGCTCAAAAATGCAAAGCACTACTGCAATCTCATTTGTGACTGCTTGAGCAAGCAGTTCCCTGATGGAGAACGTGGCTTCAGAAAAAACAAGGTCGATGTGGTGTCACGTCTGACTGAACTTGATGCAGAGTATCAGGACAAATTTGCAGGTCTAAAGCGTCGCGAGTTTGTAGTTACACACAATGCCTATGCCTACCTCTGTCGGGACTTTGGTATCAGGCATTTTCCTCTTCAGGGACTTACATCCACCGAGGCTCCTGCCCTAAAAACCGTGCGAAAAGCAGTGGAATTCTGTCGCAGTCATGACGTTAACACGGTGTTTTATGAGCTTGGTGCATCGTCTAAGGAGCAGATGCAGTTGCGGGTGAAATCGGAGGACGTGCCGCTCCTCTGGCTTCGATGGAATATGTGAGTGAAGAGCAGGGCGCTGAACTGCACGGTTATGTCGAAATCATGCGTTCGAATCTCGAAGCTATCTATCAGTCCTTGGTTTAGGAGGGCAGATGAACGCCGTTGAAGTATGCGATCTGAGCTTTGGTTATACAGCAGAGCCAGTGTTGAAAAAAATATCCCTAAGCGTCGCCGAAGGTACGTCTTGCTGTATTACAGGCGAGAATGGCTCGGGCAAGTCGACCCTGCTCAAACTGATTTTGGGTGAGCTGAAGCCGCGCGAGGGTAAGATTTTAGTTTTTGGTGAGCCTGCATCACATATGAGCAATCCTCGTTGTATTGCATATGTGCCCCAAGCAAATGTCATGGACAAGGTGGCATTTCCTACAACTTGCCGCGAGATGGTATCGCTAGGTCTTTATGGTGACTTTGGTTTTATCAAAATACCGCGCAAACGTCAGTTTGAGCGAGCGGAACAGGCTTTGGCTGATATGGGATTAGCGGCATATGCACGCGTGCCTTTTAACGAGCTTTCGGGTGGATTGCAACAACGTGTCATGATTACGCGCGCGCTTATCAACGACCCCAAACTCCTTGTGCTTGATGAGCCTACGGCAGGTGTGGATAGTGGAAGCAAGATTTGCTTCCTTGAGCTGTTAGATCGCGTACGAGCAGAACGAGGTATTAGCACGCTTTTGGTGTCACATGAGCTAGAGCTTGTGTCGGCGCATATGAAGTTGGATGCGACCTGGCGAATTGTAGATGGGAGGATTACCCATGCTTGAGTTTGATTTTATGCGGCGCACTTTGCTTGCGGGCGTGATGTTGGCAGTCGCATTACCTCTGATTGGCATTGTGATGATTAATCGCAAGACCTCGATGGTAAGTGATGCATTATCCCATGTGTCTTTGTTGGGTGTGGGTATCGGTCTGATGGGTGGCTTTGATCCCGTACTGGGTGCGGTAGCAAGCTGTGTAGCGGCGGCTTTTATGATTGAGGCCGTTCGTGCGCGCTTGCCGCATTTTGGGGACATGTCTGTTGCAGTCATCATGAGTGCTGGGTTGGGTTTAGCTGTCATTTTGGCGGACTTAGCTCCAGGTGGTAATACTTTTGAATCCTATCTTTTTGGCTCGATTGCTTCGGTGACTTTAATTGATTTGCTTTGGACAGCAGTGGTGTTTCTTGCCGTTGTAGCTGTAAGCATTATTTGTTATGCGGCTCTGTTGGATTTAGCGGTAGATGTAACCTTGGCGCGACTGGCAGGTGTCAAAGTTGGTGTAGTCAACGGCATTTTCACCTTGCTTTCTGCGATTACGATTGGTCTTGCATGCAAGGTTGTGGGCGCACTGTTGGTAGTATCTTTGGTCACACTGCCAGTAGCGACCGCTCTGCTTGTTAGCCGTAGTTACAAGCAGACTTGCATTTTGTCGGTGGTTTTAGGCGTGATTTATACGCTCTGTGGCTTGAGTTTTTCGTATTACTACGATGTCCGACCGGGTGGCGCCATCGTGGTTGCTGCGGTTATTGGCATCATTTTGTTTACCATTTACGGGCGTCTATGTCGTCGACCCAAAACTATGGTAGAAGCCAGTGTTCCCACAAAAGTAGAAGCCAGTGCCCCCACAAAAATAAACAAAACAGCAGCGGCGGGGGAGTAGAACTTCTTTTTTTTTTGCTTTGCTTGGTAGAAGGAATTATGTAGCGCTTTGCTTTTTTGCTAGACAGCAGAAGGGTGGAGCGCTATGCTTTAGCAGAAAGTATGAATATATGCTCATACATTGTCTAGGAGGACAAGATGAGTGAGATAAAAAAGCAACAAAGTTGTGACTGCAAGGAAGAAAAGCAGTGCCATTGCCACGAGGAAAAGCACGAACACAGCCATGATTGCCACTGCCATGAAGGACATGATCACGACCATGTGCATAGCTGCTCAGGCGATAGTAGTCATACTCATGATTGCTGCCATAGCAAAAGAGATCATAGCCATGGATGCTGCTGTGGTGATTTTAGCCATCCTCGCAATGAAGATGAGGAAAATCCCAAGGCTAAGCTTAGCCGTATCATTGCTTCTTCCATCCTCTTGCTAATTTGTGTGATTGTCGAGCGTACGTTTGTGCCCTCAATGTGGGTTCGCCTTGCGATGTTTGCCGTGCCATATGTAGTTGCGGGCTACGATGTGTTGGCAGCGGCTTGGCAAGGCATTCGCGATCATGATCCTTTTGACGAGAGTTTATTGATGGCTGTCTCAACGTCGGGTGCGTTTGCAATTGGTTTTTTGCCTGGCGGTGCGCCTGAATTTGCTGAGGCCGTCTTTGTCATGCTTTTTTATCAGGTAGGAGAACTCATCCAAGATTCTGCAGTGGATAAGAGCCGCGATTCCATTGAAGAGCTTATGGACATTCGCCCTGATGCTGCCAATGTCGAACGTGCAGGAGAAGTGGTGACCGTGGCTCCTGCAGAGGTAGCGCTAGGTGAGCTTATTATTATTCGCCCTGGTGAGCGCGTGCCTTTGGACGGCATTGTTGTTGAGGGTAATTCAAGTTTAGATACCGTTGCTCTTACTGGTGAGAGTCTTCCGCGAGCTATTGGTGTAGGCGATGAAGCAATTTCAGGCTGCGTCAACCAATCGGGTACCTTGTGCGTACGCGTGACAAGCAGCGCCGGCGAATCCACAGCAAGTCGTATTTTGGATTTGGTTGAGGGCGCCCGCGAACGCAAGTCTCACTCTGAGCGTTTTATCACACGTTTTGCGCATTACTACACTCCTCTTGTAGTATTTGCTGCGTTGGCGCTTGCTATCTTGCCGCCATTGGTATCTGGTAACTTTGTTGTCACTTTTCCCACATGGGCGCTACGCGCTTTGACTTTCTTGGTTGTGAGTTGCCCCTGCGCTTTGATGGTGTCAGTACCCTTATCTTTCTTTGGTGGCTTGGGCGGAGCTTCGCGCCAGGGTATTTTGATTAAGGGCGGCAATTATCTTGAGGCTCTTGCAGCAGTTGATACTGTTGCTTTTGACAAAACAGGTACATTGACACGTGGCGCCTTCAAAGTAACTGCAGTGCATGATATTGCCTGCGTTGAGGCGGGGGAATACAGCAATGGTCGTGGCTATGCTGGTCTTGATGCTTGCGATGAAGATGAGCGTCGTCTGTTGCATCTTGCGGCCCATGTTGAGAGTTTTTCGACCCATCCCATTGCACTTGCTTTGCGTCAGGCTTATCCGGAAACAGACGATGATTGTAAAGTAAGTACTGCTAGCGAAATCGCTGGTCAAGGTGTTGTTGCAACTGTTGATGGCAGACGAGTCGCTGTAGGTAACGAACGACTTATGGAAACAGAAGGTGCGCGTTTTCATCGCTGTGAGCATGCAGGTGCTGCGGGTACGGTTATCCATGTTGCAATTGATGGTGTTTATGCTGGTCATGTTGTTATTGCTGACGAGATCAAAACTGATGCCGCCGAGTCAATTCTGGCAATGAGGGAAGCCGGAGTTACAAAAACGATTATGCTCACCGGAGACCGCCAACAGACTGCAGCTGAAGTTGCTGGCAAAGTTGGTGTTGATGAATATCATGCAGAACTTCTTCCTGGTGATAAGGTCAAACAAGTCGAGCGCCTGCTTGCTGCTGAAAAGGCTGGCGGGAAGCTTGCCTTTGTTGGTGATGGTATCAATGATGCTCCGGTCTTGGCGCGTGCGGACGTGGGTATCGCGATGGGCGCACTTGGATCAGATGCTGCTATCGAGGCAGCGGATGTCGTACTGATGGACGATAGACCTTCGCAGATTGCTGTTGCCATTCGTATTGCTCGTGGCACTATGCGTATCGCTCGTCAAAATATTTTCTTTGCCCTGGCTATTAAACTAGCGATTCTGGCGTTGGCTGCGGTGGGCTTAGCTCCTATGTGGCTCGCAGTCTTTGGAGATGTAGGCGTTATGATTCTTTGTGTGCTTAATGCAACTCGTGCATTGCGCTTGAGCTAGACGCCTCTTATGTCCTGAGCTGTTCTTTCTACTCCGTTGCAAGTTGAGCTTGCAACGGAGTTTCTTTACCCGCATTTATAACGCTACTTGTCAAAAGCAATAAACTGTTTCAATCAGCATTGCTCTACTTGTCAAACGCCACGCATTCTTTCAAACAACATGGTTTTGCTTGCCAAACGCCACGTTCTGTTTCAGAAAAAATGTCAAAAGCCACGTTCTATTTCAAAGAGCCTGACGTTTGCGCAGGTAGATTTTTCTCGCGTGAAGAGGTACGTGGCTTTTGGCTAAAAAAGTGAAGTAGAACGTGGCTTTTGGTACTCGGCATGAAACAGAGTGTGGCGTTTGGCAAGCAGGACTGCGACAGTTGAAACGATCTGTGGCTTTTGGCACTCGGTATGAAGCAGAACGTGGCGTTTGACATCTGGTGTGAAATGAAACGTGGCTTCTGCCACACAATGCGCTGCTACAAGGCGAGTTGATAGTGCGGACGTGCACTCTTCTCGCACACTCTGCTTCTACCGGACCCAATCTCAGGTTGGGTCAGCATACACTATACCTGCAAGTTTTGTGTAAATATGCAGCTAGAAGGTTTATCAAATAAACTATCCCAACCTGAGGTTGGGATAGTTGAAGGCGCGGGCAAGGTATACGCCCAGACGCATGTTTCTGCTTAGATGCTGCTACCTATCTATAGGGCTAATCTAGAGTCTTTAGCGCCTCGGCTACAGGAGCAACTGCCTCTTCGCACTCCCGTTGAGTGGGGGCCTCAGCCATGACGCGGACAAGCTGCTCGGTACCTGAGGGACGCACGAGCAAGCGACCGTTACCGTTAAGTTTTGCCTCTACTGCGGCAATTGCAGTCTTAACACTATCGTGATTAAGTGCATGTTCTTTGTCAGAGACAGGTACATTGACCAGTGCTTGCGGGAAAATCGTTACAGGAGCGGTGAGTTCGGAGAGGGACTTGTTCTTTTTGACCATAACCTCAAGGATGCGCAGAGCAGTCATGATGCCGTCGCCCGTAACCTCATAGTCAGAGAAAATTACATGACCAGATTGTTCGCCACCCAGTTTGTAGCCATTCTCACGCATGCAAGCATGGACGTATTTGTCACCGACTGCAGTCTGGGCCGTCTTGAGACCGTTGGTCTCACAAGCCTTGAAGAAGCCCAGATTGCTCATTACGGTAGCAACAACCATGTGATCAGGGAGTTTACCTAGTTCATCTAGGTATTTACCGCAGAGGAACAGCGTTAGGTCGCCGTCTACAACTTCGCCTCGCTCGTCTACTGCAATGCAGCGATCGGCATCGCCATCAAAAGCAAAGCCGCAATCCAGCAGGTTGCCACGGACATGATCTTGCAGGGTAGAGATATGCGTGGAGCCACAATTGACATTGATGTTAAAGCCGTTTGGCGTGTCATTGATGACATGCACCTCGGCTCCGAGGTTGGTAAAGACGCGCTCGGCAACAGTCCAGCTTGCACCATTTGCGCAGTCTAGTCCAATTTTCATGCCATCAAGACGGAAGTTTGCGGTAGCGATCAAATGGTTGAGATAGCGTTCACGGCCTGCTTCATGGTCGATAGTGCGGCCGATAGCATCACCTGTAGCCAAAGGAACCTCGACCTTACCATCGATGTATTCCTCAACTTTTTCGAGGATCTCGGGCTCCATCTTGAAGCCATCACGATTGACAAGTTTGATGCCATTGTCCTGGTAGGGGTTGTGACTAGCAGTAATCATGATGCCGCAGTCAAAACCGCCATCAATAACAACATAGCTCACGGAAGGGGTAGGAGTGACATGCAGTAGGTAGCCGTCAGCACCGCTCGCCACCAAACCAGATGCAATGGCATACTCAAACATGTAACTGGAGCGTCGGGTGTCCTTGCCCACCACGATGCGCGCTTTGCGACCCGTGCGTAGGCCGTAATACCAGCCAATATAGCGGCCAATCTTGAATGCATGCTCAACCGTGAGACCTTCGTTTGCCTTGCCGCGGAAACCATCGGTGCCGAAGTATTTCATTTGAACTCCTTTTTATGTTCAGGTACTCCGCCAAAAGCGTTCGCGCCATATTTTAGCGTTTTGAATCTCATGCGCAGTAATGCCCGCGATATCTACGGATTAGAAGGCGATAGATATATGGTTGTCGCACCTAGTTATTTATGGAACACTATATGCGCGGGCTTTTGGGTCCGTGCATCTTTTTGTCGTAGACGTCGTGGCTGGGGGAGCGATGAAAAAAATCCTTGTTGTGGTAGACATGCAAAATGACTTTGTTGATGGGGCTTTGGGAACACCGGAGGCTCAGGCGATTGTTCCTGCAGTAGTCAAGAAGATTGCTACGTATCCCGCTGATTGCGTGTGGGCAACAAGGGATACGCATTCTGTTGACTATCTTCAGACCCAGGAAGGCTCTCATTTGCCAGTGGAGCATTGCATCAAGGACAGCAAAGGCTGGCAAATTTGCCCGCAGGTGGCTGCGGCGTTGAGTTCTGAAGCACGTATTTTTGACAAGCCAAGCTTTGGTTCTATGGCTTTGGCTCAGGCGCTGGTAGAAGAAGATGCCCGTGAACTTGTGCTTTCTGGTACGCACATTGAAGTCGAGTTTATTGGTTTGTGCACAGATATTTGCGTTGTCTCCAATGCTTTGCTTGCCAAGGCGGCATTGCCTGAGGTAACGGTATCGGTTGATCCAAGCTGTTGTGCTGGGGTAACGCCAGCAGCGCATGAGGCTGCACTTGTCACTATGCGTAGCTGCCAAGTGCAGGGTGCATAGCTTGCATTAACGTAGTAGCTAGGACCTGATTTTGCAGAACTACCAATCGTTCTACCATCAGTTTGTCTACTGGGACATTGCTTCCTGATGGTAGACCTGTTTTGCTAGGCTTTTAACGTTTTGCTCGCTCGCGCATCCAAGCAAAAACAAACTGCTGCTGCACGCCGCCAAGACGCTCATGCCACACAAAACCATAGTCTCGTTCGGCTTTCTTTATCCAGGTATCGCGGGGCACTGCTTCTAGATAGCCTAGGCCATAGAGGCAGATGCAGCTTGCAACTTTGGGACCGATGCCTTGAAGAGTTTGAAGTTCGGCCATCTGTGCAGAAAGGGCTGCATAGGGGCGAGTAAGAGATAATGGCCGCCAGCCCCTTACAACCTGCGTTGCCAGAGACTGTAGGTAGGGTTTTCGATAACCAAGCTTGAGCCTCGCACAAAGTGTTTCATCGCCCAGAATTTCTAAAAGACGAGAAGCTGTTGGAACGCAGCCAACGGGATTGCCCTGCTTCATCAGCAAGTCCATAGTATGCTGAATGCGCGTGATAGAGGAGTTTTGACTGATGACAAAGCTCACAGCGACATCCCACCAGTTCTGATAAAGCACACGTATGCCTTGCTGTGTCTTGAGCACTTCTTGTTTGAGAAGGCCCGAGGCGATAAGTTCTGCTTGCATAAGTACATAGTTATCATCGAGTGCGAGGTAGTGTCGCCAATAGTTCAATTCCTCCGCAGAAAGTTCGCTGCCGTCAGACTGGCTTAGTGACAGCGTATTACCTGTCTGCTGCGCCAAACATAGCTGTTGGCCCGATGCAATGAGGTAGCTTGTGGCATCTGCTTTTTGAACCGCATGCCAAGTGAACACCTGTCCACTTTTTGCGATGGCAGAAAGTGAGAAGTCCTTGACCGTAAAGCTTGCCATACGCACCTCTTTCCGTGTCGTTTATCTGCAGGATAACGCGAGTTAGCAGATAGTGCAGACTAACTTGGACTCCGAGCTGTCATAAGGAGGCTATTTGCGATACGCTAGGAAAGTTAATGCTTAGCGCGGATATTTGCGCCGCATGCCAGGGAGGAAAACGTGAATCGTACTAAGATCGCACAGCTATTTGCTGATAAAGATGAGTTTGGTGGACGTGATATTACCGTTGCCGGTTGGGTTCGTTCCGTTCGCGATATGAAAAATTTTGGCTTTGTCGTGCTTAATGATGGCAGCTGCTTTAAGGACCTGCAGGTGGTTATGCAGCGTGATGGTCTTGTCAACTATGACGAAATTTCCGCTTGTGGCACCGGTACAGCACTTATTGTTCGCGGTAAGTTTGAGCTGACTCCCGACCGTCCTCAGCCTTTTGAGCTGCAGGCAAGTGAGATTATTGTTGAAGGTGCCTGTGCTGATGATTATCCTTTGCAAAAGCAGCGTCAGCCCAAGGAATTTCTGCGTACCCAGCAGCATCTGCGCAGTCGTACCAATTTATTTCGTGCGATTTTTCGCGTGCGCAGCGTGACGGCCTATGCAATTCACCGCTTTTTCCAGGAGCGTGGCTTTGTTTATGTGCATACGCCCATCATTACTGCAAGTGATGCCGAGGGTGCTGGCGAGATGTTCCGCGTGACAACACTTGACGTAGCTAACCCGCCGCGTCTAGAGGATGGCAGCGTTGATTGGAGTCAGGACTTCTTTGGCAAATCGGTAAATCTTACCGTGTCTGGTCAGATTCAGGGCGAGAACTTTGCCCTGTCTTTTGGTGACATCTACACTTTTGGTCCGACTTTCCGTGCAGAGAATTCCAACACTCGTCGTCATGCAGCAGAGTTTTGGATGGTTGAGCCCGAGATGGCTTTTGCGGATCTTACTGATGAGATGCAAAATTCTGAGGATATGCTCAAGTATGTTATTCGCTATGTACTTGACCATTGCCCTGATGAGATTGAGATGTTTAATAAGTTCATTGATAAGGGTCTACGCGAGCGCCTGGAGCATGTGGCAAGCTCTGACTTTGCACGCGTAAGCTATACCGAGGCAGTGGAGATTTTGACGAAGGCTGTCTCTGAGGGTACTAAGTTTGAATATCCTGTTGAGTGGGGTATTGACCTGCAGACCGAACACGAGCGCTATTTGACCGAGAAGTATTTTAAGCGACCGACGTTTGTGACTGATTACCCGCGCGAGATTAAAGCCTTTTATATGCGCCTGAATGACGATGGCAAGACGGTTGCTGCAGCGGATTGTTTGGTGCCAGGTATTGGCGAGATTATCGGTGGCTCTCAGCGTGAGGAGCGCCTTGATATTCTTGAATCTCGCATCAAGGAGCTGGGTATGAATCCCGATCAGTATAAGTATTACCTTGATCTGCGGCGTTACGGTGGTTGTCACCATGCGGGTTATGGTTTGGGCTTTGAGCGCCTGGTGATGTATCTCACAGGTGTCGATAATATTCGTGATGTGTTACCTCATCCTCGCACAGTAGGTAATGCTGAGTTTTAGTTGAGTTAGCAGTTAGACTGGTCACCGGATGGAAAGGAACTTTATATGAGTGAGCCTGTTAAACCAGAAATTAGCTATGACGATTTTGACAAGCTTGATATCCGTGTTGGCCTCATTACCTCGGTTGAGGATGTTGCTAAGTCCAAAAAGCTTGTAAAAATTACAGCAGATTTTGGTGATTTTACGCGCCAGATTCTTTCTGGTTTTAAAGATGAGAATCGTGATCCTCAAAGTGTTGTAGGCAAAAAGTGTCTCTTTGTCGTGAATATGGCGCCGCACAAAATGGCAGGCGAGATGTCGGAAGGGCTTTTGTTGGACTTGGGTTACGACGATGGTCTACGTCCACCCGCGCTGGCAATTCCTGACTTTGACGTTCCTGCAGGCACTCGTTTGAGCTAGTTTGTTAGTTGACGAGTTACCTTTTGAAATAAATATTACGCGTTCCGAGACACATATTGGCAAAATAGGCCGTCTATCTGCATGGTAGGCGGCCTTATTCAGGTTCGTATACTTTGTAGTGGCTACTGACTTGGTAGACCCTTCCAGTCATCCTTCTCGGTACCAAGCTGATGGATGTTAGCAGGCTGCATCAAGCCATCACAGGCCTTATCTGCCGCAAGAAGCCTTATCAAAGAGCTCCGTTTACCTTAGCAGTTCCAGTACCTACGCCACGTGCAATTACCTACTGGATTGCTCTTTTGTTTCGAATAGGCTCTTAGTTGTTTCGTTGGCGGGTTTTTACTTGACAATAGATTATATCGCATTATATACATTATATGACGTCATAATAGAAAATCTGTTTGATGTCAGCGTATTGGTATTGAGTTAGGAGGATGTTATGAAGGAAGAACATATCGCGCAAGTTGTCTCAGCTGTCGAAGCAGTTCGCGAAAAGCTGCAAAACGGAGGGGTGCAACATATTTTCTTTGTTGCTTGCGGAGGATCGCAAGCAAGCATGATGCCTGCTCAGTACATCTTTGATCGTACGCTTTCTATTCCCGCATCTATTTATACGTCGAATGAGTTTAATTACGGTACCCCGAAAGGCTTTAACTCTTCTTCTGTTGTTATCACCTGCTCACATTCTGGCGCTACGCCCGAAACGGTAACAGCTGCCCAGAAAGCAAGTGATGCCGGTGCTATTTCTATTGCGTTCTCCAATGTAGTAGATTCCCCGCTCTGGAAAGCAAGTACCCATCCCATCCACTATGACCACGGAGAGGGAGCAGAGGATTGCGATAAGGGCGGATCGGTTATGCTGTGTCTCTGGTTTAGGCTGCTCGCGCTTCTTGATTCTGAACATGCTGCGCAATGGCAAGCAGGAGATAAGGCTATCGATGGTCTGGCAGCTGTTAAGGAAACCGCTTCAAATCTCTATCGCGACAAGTTGTTAGCATGGGCTAATGCCAACAAGCGTGCAAAGATTATTTATACCATGGGCTCTGGCGCTCCGTATGGTGAGATGTATTCGCTATCGGCCTGTTTCTTTATGGAAATGCAGTGGCTCCACTCCGGGTGTATTCATACCGGTGAGTACTTCCACGGGCCATTTGAGGTTACCGACTACGATGTGCCGTTCGTCATTGCGCTCTCTAATGGTGCCACACGCCATCTTGATGAGCGTGCGTATGCCTTTGTGCAGAAGTATTCAGATCATGTACTTGCAATTGATGAGAAGGACTTTGATTTCTCAATGCTGGGCACTTTCTCATCGGATGTCGAAGAACTCCTCGCTACTGAGGTTTTAGGCGCTGTTGTACGTGTCATGGTTGATGCACTTGCGCATGATCGTGGCCATGCGCTTTCTGTCCGTCGCTATATGTGGCAAATGGAGTACTAATCATCCCATAGTTTTTCGCGATGTTTTTGAGATAGGAGAGACTCTATGCGACTCATTTCTCTCGGCGACAATACGGCAGATTGTTATTATGATGAGCACATCTTTTTCCCAGGTGGCCAGGCAATTAATGTTGCTGTAGATGCAAAAGCAGACGGCGCCGAGAAGAGCTCCTATCTTGGAATCTTTGGGGATGATGCCTATGCTTCATATCTTCAGCAGTTACTTGATACCTTAGATGTTGGGACCGACCGCTGCCGTGTCGTGTATGCAGATACTCCACGACCAGGTATTCGTATCGTCAATGGTGAACGCAGCTTCCTTCATAGCCCCATAACAGAGCGCGATTGTTATCCGCATCTGGTTAAGTTGTCATTTTCGCCACGTGACTTTGATTTGCTTTCTACATTCGATGTATGTCATACCACCAACGAAGCTGATGTTGATAGTGATCTTTTCTCGCTTCATCAGGCCGTTAAGCTTTCGTATGATTTTTCAACGGATAGAAGTGAAAGACGTTTGCAGCGGGTATGTCCCCACATCGATTTAGCTTTTTTCTCAGGAGAAGGACTTGATGAGTCCGAAGTCCGTATGTTGATTTCTGCTGCACACGGCTGCGGTTGCCCACTGGTGGTGATGACCATGGGAGTACGTGGAAGCATTTGCTCTGACGGTACCAACATGTATGAGCAAGGCATTACGTCAGTGAATGCAATTGATACATTGGGTGCAGGCGATTCCTATGCTGCTGCATTTCTTGTCAGATACTTTGATACCTATGACATACAGGCGGCAATGGTATTTGCGTCTGAATGCTCGGCAAAAACCTGCACCATCAGGGGGGCATTTGGTCATTCAGGCAGCATGATTTAAGCGGGCGCACAGTAAAGCAATGCATCATAAATCTATAAGAGACAAAACACAAGGCGAAGTTAACGGGAGGACAGCATGAACTTTAAGTTTGGTATTCCAACTATTTCTCGTAAAGAATTTCTGAAAGGTGCTGGTGCAACAGGCCTTGCGTTTATGGCTGCTTCACTTGCAGCATGTGGTTCTTCATCAAAAAGTGATGCCGGATCGGGTAGTGCTCCTGGCGCTACGTCAGCAGGCACAGGCGTAAACATTGCGGTAGCGGGTGCAGCTGTTGCACTTGATCCCATTGTTGCTGGTGACTCCATCTCTATGTGCATCATCTCAAATGTATGTGAGGGACTGTTTGTAAAAGATGAGAACGCTGAGATTCAAAACGGTCTCTGCAAAGAATATACCGTCTCTGATGATCAGCTGACCTTTACTTTTACCTTGCGCGATGGGCTCAAGTGGTCAAACGGTGATGACCTTGTTGCCGATGACTTTATTTATGCGTGGCAGCGTAATGCCGTAGCAGATAATGGTGCCGCTGACTTTCAGTATCAGATCGAGATGGCAGCTATTAAGAATTATGCTGCAGTACTTGCGGGCAAAGCAGATGTAAGCGAACTTGGTATTTCTGCACCTGACAAGAAGACCATCGTGATTGAAGTTGAGCATCCTGTACCATTCCTGTTTGACATTTTGGCTTTCACGCCTTGGGCGCCTGTTCAGAAGGCATTTCGTGAGGAGAAGGGAGCAGACTTTGCACTTACAAAGGACGACATGCTCTACTGTGGTCCCTTTACCCTTACTGAATATGAATCTTCGTGTAATCAATTTACTATCACGAAGAACCCAGATTACTGGGACGCGGAAAATGTTGCGATTCCAAGCGTTACCTTTAAGGTTATTACCGATACCCAGCAGGCAGTTATGTCGTATGAGCAGGGAGATGTTGACTACGTCGAACTGACAGGTGATCTTGTTTCCCAGTATGAAAACGATTCAGCGTTTACGGATACGCCCGGTATCTTTAACTACTATTTGATGATTAACACCAAAAAGAAAGGCTTGGATAATCAGAACTTCCGTATGGCACTTGCCTACGCGCTTAACCGTGATGACATCTGCGATAGCATCCTGAAAGATGGATCGACGCCTGTTAACCAAATGTGTATGGTAGGTCTTTTTGCCAATGAAGCAGGCAAAGACTTTGCCACGGCAAGTCCACAGCTCTATGTCTACGATGAAGAAAAGGCTAAAGAGGCCTGGAAGCAAGCAAAGCAAGAAACTGATCTGCGCGAGATTACTATTATCTATGACGAGGAAAAGGAATTCGCAAAGACCACCTGTGCCTACATTCAGGATACCGTACAGAAGCTTCTTGAAGGTCTGACCATTAACCTGCAGTCAACACCTAAGAAGAATCGCCTTGACCTTGAGGGCAAGAGAGATTACGAAGTTATCTTCCATGCATGGGGTCCTGACTACTCTGATCCTACTGCTATTCTTGCTATGTATCGTAGCGATCATCCCTCAAACTATAGTAACTGGGCAGATGACGAGTTTGATTCAACCTATGACACTGCAAATACCACGGATGCTGGTAACGCAGACGCCCGTTGGGATGAACTGATGCGTTGCAATGAGATTTGTACTGAGAAAGCAGTGTGTATTCCTATTTACCAGACAGGTCTGGCAGCCCTTACCAATGCATCTACGCATGGCATAACAGCACATATTACAGGTATTCCTTGCTACTACAAATTTGTAACCAAGAGCTGAAGTAGCGAAGTTTCTTAGTTTGATTGGATTTTAGGAGGGGTCAGCTATGGCTCAGGCAGTGATGAAGAAACAAAGGGGGCAATCGAGTGCAATGGGGCACTATGTAGCCGAAAGACTTGCCATAGCGGTTGTTACCTTATTTCTCATTCTGTTTATCCTCTTTATGCTCCTCTCACTTATGCCGGGCTCACCGTTTAACAATGAGGAGAAACTTTCACCCAATCAAATTGCAGCATTGAGAGCACACTACGGGCTTGATAAGCCCGTGCTAGAACGCTTCTTCCTGTATGTATGGAATATGTTGCATGGCGATTTTGGTGTGTCCTACAACATCCAAACCAATATGCCTATTGCGCGGATGGTAGGTCCCCGTATTGTTACTACGCTGGGTATCGGCTTTGCCGCAGGTGTAGTTGGAGCTATAGCTGGCTTCCTTCTAGGTGTTCTTGCTGCACTTAAGCAGCGCTCTGGTTGGGATACCGCCGCAACTATTATTGCGGTCTTAGGTGTGAGTCTACCATCTTTTGTATTTGCCTTGGGACTGTCTTACTTTGTTGGCTTCAAACTTGGATGGTTCCCCATTCTTTTTAGCGCTTCTGATCCAATTAGGTCGGCTGTGCTACCGGTTATAGCACTTTCCATGTTTCCTTTGGCAAGTGTCGAGCGCTATACAAGATCTGAAATAGTTTCAATTCTTGACTCTGATTTCATGCTTCTTGCAAAATCAAAAGGGCTTCCTGGGGGATTGCTTATTACGCACCATGTTATTCGAAATACGCTCATCAGCGTGTTAACCGTATTTGTGCCCATGTTGGTTAGCTTGATGTCAGGCAGTCTGGTTATGGAAAAGCTCTTCTCCATACCGGGCTTAGGAAGTCTATATATTACGGCCATACAGTCAAACGATTATAACGTTGTGCTGGCTATTAGCTTTATCTACAGCGTGATATTTATTCTGTCTATGCTCTTGGTTGACATTTTGTATGTGGTAGTTGATCCAAGAATTCGTATTGCGGGAGGGAGCGACTAGTAATGAATACCTCTACAAAAGAGTTAACCAATGAAGAAACACTTTTTAGCCTTGCTTCCTCAGATCATAGTGAAGCTGATGAGCGAGAATACGTTAACTATTCATATGTCCGTGAGACACTGCATCGATTTCTTGCCAATAGGGGCGCAGTCATAAGTGTTGTGATTATTGCTGTTATTGTTGTTATGGCTATTGTGTGTCCTATGGTTAGCCCTTATACATTTTCAGATGTTAATTCGCGACAAACCAATCTTCCGCCGCGGATTCCAGGCATTGAAGCGTTCGGTATCTTTGACGGGACAGTGGGAGATGTTGATGCCTATACTAAAGCGGGCTGTCCTGATGAGTACCATTTCTTTGGTACTGACAACCTTGGTCGCGATATTTGGGTGCGCGTATGGACAGGTACACGTATTTCCTTAACCATTGCATTTGTCGCCGTTATTATCGATGTACTTATTGGTGTTATATATGGTCTCATATCAGGATATTTTGGCGGAAAAATAGACATCTTAATGCAGCGATTTACCGAGGTTCTGAGCTCTATTCCACAGTTGGTCATTGTAACGCTCATGATTGTTGTGATGAAACCAGGACTCAGTAATATTGTCATTGCCCTGTTCATTACGGGTTGGATCGATATGAGCCGCATTGTTCGTGCGCAGGTTCTTAAATTTAAGAATCAGGAGTTTGCTTTGGCAGCACGTACGTTAGGGGCAAGCTCGTGGTCCATTATTTTTAAAGAAATCCTTCCCAATGCGTTGTCTCAAATTGTCGTGACTTTTATGTTCTCCATTCCTAACGCCATATTCCTTGAGGCATTTCTCGCCTTTGTAGGCCTTGGCGTCCCTGCCCCCATCGCATCGCTAGGAACCATGATTAACGATGGTTATAAGTCTGCCATGGTGTATCCCCATATGGTGGTTGCGCCAGTTCTAGTATTAGCGGTTCTTATGTTGGGATTCAATCTATTTGGCGATGGCCTCCGTGATGCCATTGACCCAGAAAGGGCATAGGTACTCGTCATGGATGCTCACAACAGCTCAACACGCGAACGCATACTCAAGATGCGTGACGTGCGGATTTCCTTTAATACGGCAAACGGTGTGGTACATGCGGTCCGTGGCGTAAATCTTGATGTGTATCGTGGCGAGACCGTAGCTATCGTCGGAGAATCGGGAAGTGGTAAATCGGTTACTGTCAAACAAGTTATGGGTATTCGGTCCCATAACGAGGTTATTGAGGGTGGAAGCGCTGAGTTTATCTATACGGACGAGAAGGGCGAAAGGCGTATTGTTGATTTGATATCTCTTTCAGACGGTGAAATGACGAAGCTCAAGGGTAACCATATTGCCATGGTGTTCCAGGATCCGCTTACTTCGCTTGATCCTACCATGACCATTGAGCGACAGCTTGCAGAAGGCATTACCTACCACCAGCACCTAGTTGGTAAAGCACTGCACGAGCGTTGCGTTGAACTCTTAGATCTTGTAGGAATCACCGATGTTGAGGCTCGTCTTAAAAGCTATCCTCATCAACTTTCGGGTGGTATGCGACAGCGCGTGGTTATTGCTATTGCTCTTTCATGCAATCCTGAGCTTTTGATTTGTGATGAGCCTACTACAGCACTTGATGTAACCATACAGGCTCGTATTCTTGAACTTATACTTGAAATTCAACGCAAGACTCACGTTGCAGTTATTTTTATTACGCATAACCTGGGTGTTGTTGCTAAAGTGGCAGACTACGTCAATGTTATGTATGCGGGCAAAATTGTGGAGGCAGGCACCTCGGAAGATATCTTTTTTGACCCACGCCATCCCTATACTTGGGGTCTGCTTTCAAGCATGCCGTCTGTCTTGTCCAAAACAGAAGCTCGTCTGTATACCATTAAGGGTAATCCACCCAATATGCTCAACGAAATTGTGGGGGATGCATTTGCGCCGCGCAATCCCTTTGCACTTGAAATTGATTTTGAAAAAGAACCACCGTGCTTTGATGTAAACAATCATCACTGGGCGGCAACTTGGTTGCTTGATGGGCGGGCTCCAAAGATCGAGATGCCAGAGCAGTTGAGGGTGCGCATTGCGCAGCTGAAGGGAAGCGAGGATATCGGCTATGAATGATAGTAAAGCAGCAGTTACAGCTGATATGCCTCATACAGTCAAGATGACCGAAAAGCAACCCATCCTGAGTGTACGCAATTTAAAGCAGTACTTTAAAATTCCTGGTGGCAATGTGGTAAAGGCTGTCGATGATATTTCATTTGACATTATGCCGGGTGAGACATTTGGCTTAGTAGGAGAATCAGGGTCAGGTAAATCAACAACAGGTAGAGCAGTAATTCGGCTTGATGAGATTACTGCGGGTTCAATTACCTTTGACGGAGATGATATCTCAGGAAAGCTTAACTGTGATGTGACAGGTCGTCTTCGGTCAAATATGTCGATGGTATTCCAAGACCCTATGGCATCACTTAATCCATACCGCAAAATCATTGATACCATAGCTACCGGACTTGATGCTCATTTCCCTCATATGAATAAGAAAGAACGTGAACAGCGCGTCTATGCAATAATGGATAGAGTTGGTCTTTCTAGCTCGCAGGCAAATCGCTATCCGAGCCAGTTTTCTGGCGGTCAGCGCCAGCGCGTTGGTTTGGCACGAGCACTTATTATGAATCCTAAATTGCTTATTGCAGATGAGGCAATTTCGGCGCTTGATGTTTCAATTCAGGCACAGGTAGTTAATCTCATGAAAGATATACAAGATGAGACAGGTGCGGCGTACCTGTTTATTGCTCACGACCTTTCTATGGTGCGTTATATCTCAAAGCGGATAGCTGTTATGCATCTTGGTCATATTGTTGAAGCAGGGCTTACGGATGAAGTGTTCTCTCATCCTGTTCATCCGTATACGCGCGCACTTATATCTGCCATTCCTCGTTGCAATCCGTCTACGGAACGGGTGAGGAAGCCACTCGTATATGATGCTGAGGCAAGTGGTATATCCTATATAGAAGGAACGCTTCATTGCGTTACAGAAACGCACACTATTCTTGCAACGCAGCGTCAGTACGAGGAATGGACAAAGTGACGGTAAGGAACGTCATCTATGAATGAGAGCTTACTAGAAGCAGAGCATACTGATCCAGTGACCCCATTGGGAGAAATTGTTGATACCAGTTCAGGCGGTCTTCTCTACCTTGCACTTGAAAGCGATATCAGGCAGAAAGTCCTCTCGGGTGAATATGCAGTAGGAGATCATATTCCAACTGAGTCAGAGCTTTGCAATCAGTATGGAGTAAGCCGTATAACGGTTCGTCGTGCTGTGCAGAATCTGGTTGAGGATGGTGTGCTTAAGAAAATCCGTGGACGTGGAACATTTGTTATGGTTCCTAAGCACGTGATTAAGGTTACCTCTATCGAGGGCGCTGGATGGAAAAGTAATCACCATGACGTGTATGAACGAGCTCTTGTTCCTGCAAGTGCTTCTATTGCAGCAAGCCTTCAGGTAGCCGAAGGGGAGGGTGTTCAATTTATCCGGCGCCTTATTAGGGAAGAAGATTTTCCGATAGCTATTGACGAGCTCTATGTTTCTCCCACTATATGTCCGGGCTTGCTTGATTTAATGCATGATGATGTTTCTTTTTATTCCTTGGTAGATAAGCACTATCATTTGGCATTTGGTATCGAAGACCTTACGATTGACACATCAATTGCGCGATCCGATGAGGCTCAGCTGCTGAAGTGCGCGGTGGGGGCGCCGCTGTTTATATTACGTAAGGTCATGTGGTGCGCTGATGGTAAGCCTATGCACTTCTCTAAGTCAATCGTGCGTGGTGACCGCGTTTCGTATCATTTCCGCGTTAATCGCGATGGGTCTATTGTAAATGATGGTAGAGAATTCACGCTTTCAGTAAAGTAGTACTACTGCCTATCCTTCAGATGCAAACCCAGGTTCTGCTGCTATGAGTTCTGATTTTGCTGGGGCAACTTCTAATTGGTTATGTTCTTGATATCGGTTTTGGTGAGGTTGTAATTTCCTAGACGGTCGCGCTCAAGCGATTATACAAAAGCAATTTCATTTTCGGAGATGTGAAAGGGATCGTCCGTTGCCGGTAGCGCTTCGATGATAGTGGCTCAGCAGATCTTGGTATTAATATGGCATAGCCTGTTAGAAAAAAAGCGGCGTCTCTTAAGGATCGAAGACGTTGTAGAGCATGTCTATCTATGGAAGTTTAGTTGTCCTTAGGCTTTCTTTTGAGTAAGAGGACACATGCACTTAAAACTGCAGCAACAACAGCGTTAAGAGCTACGGCTACTGAGAGGCTGTCCTCTCCTGTCTGCGGTAGTGCAGCTTACCTTGAGGTGTTTGGCTGGAGTAGTGAGTGTCTTTGGTACATTGGGCCTGGTAGGAGTTTGAGGCGTATTCGGCTTTTCAGGTATAATCCCTTTGTACATATAGGCAACCTCGGTGGTACCTTTGGCTACCTTGCTCGTCTCGTTATCTTGGGTCTTATTGGGAACGAGCACGTAGGTCTTGCCCTCAAATTCGATAGTCGTAGGCTTGTGATCATCGGAAGTATCATACGGGGTACCTGTTGGAGAAGCAGGAGTATCTTCTCGTCCTTTGAGATGGTATGGCTCTTCTCGTCAACGTAATGGACAATTACGTTGCGTTTACAGGTTCATAGAGATACTTGATGGTCTGGAGTTTTTCTTTGACAACACCTGTCTCTTTTGTTGAATCGCCCATCAGCCTAGGGATGCCATCTGCTTTATTGACTAGCACGTAGATAACGCTGTTTTTTATCCTTGATTGCCTTTGGGGTGGTAGCTTCGTATTTAGTCAGACCAACAGGTATATTGATGATGACGTCCTCGGTTCCGTCTATGGTGTTATCACCCTCATCAGCAACGAAATTGCCGTCAGAGTTCCAAATGACCTTTAGTGCCGCCAAGAACGTCTCCCGTTTTCTTAATATGGAACTCTTCCTTGACATTGCCTTTCGTGATCTTGTCGATTACGGCAGTAACATCACCTAAAGAGATACCTTTGCCAAGTGTGCGCTCAGCTGTTTCAAAATAATTGAAAGGCTGGTTTTTAGGATTGATAGCCCTAGTGCATTAGTGGTAGAGACATAAAGTGTGTCCTTTGAGTCAATCGCACCACTGTTGAACAGGGAGGATGAATCATTGCTGCTAGGTGTATCACCTTTAGGGGGTGTTAATTGAGGTAAGCATACCAGTAAGCTGCGTGTTATTGTTGGCATCCTTTACTTTATTCGCGGGTGTATAATATCCCGAATTCCGAAGCAAATTTTAGCAAATAGGGTCATCTACCTGTGTAGATG
>NZ_DBHHGF010000005.1:0-131614 GCF_057238325.1 Olegusella sp.
AAGTCCCACCTTGCGCCTATCTACCTTTTGAGCAGGGTAGATGGTAAGGGTAACTTATGCCTTTCTAGCTGCATATATTCATATCCTCATGATAACAGATATAACATGCCATAACAACCAGAAATATTCAAAAATCGACAAAAATATAGTCCCTAAGCTGGGACTTCAACAAAATAGGGTCTAGTTAAACTTCGGAATCATGGGGCTGGCAATTCCTGACTTTGATGTTCCTGCAGGCACTCGTTTGAGCTAGTTTGTTAGTTGATGCGCCACCCTTGATATAAACAGCTGTATTATCGGCATGAGAGTAGACTACTCTCATGCCGATATCTGAGTGAAGAGACTTTTAGAAAGAAAAGGATGAGTCGCAGTGAAGCTCAATGAGGACGCACTTACGCCCCTTTATAAGCAGATAACGGATGTCCTTAAGGCGGATATTCAATCTGGTAGATATCATACTGGCGACAAAATCCCTTCTGAGGCGGAGCTGTCTCAAATTTACTCGGTAAGTCGAATTACTGTACGTCGAGCAGTTGAAGATTTGGCAAACGAAGGTTATCTCACTAAACGGCAGGGTAAAGGTACTTTTGTCAATCCGCGTAAACTCGCACGTAAAATTTGTCCTGAAAGCAATGTGCAGAGCTTTACGGAAGCATGCCGTGCAGATGGTCGTGAAGCGAGTGCACATGTATTGACCCGTGATGTTGTAGCTCCTAGCCAGGAAGCGCGGGAGTTTTTGCAGCTAGGAGATAGTGACGAGCTTGTTTATGTGAAGCGTGTTCGTTGCGCTGATGGTATACCTATTATGCTTGAGAATAACTATTTTCCCACGGACCGATTTGCATTTATGTTGAGTGAAGAGCTTGAGGATGTTTCGGAGTTTGAGCTTATCAAGAAACATCTGGATTTGACTCCCAGTGCAACTGCACTCTGTACGCTTGAAATTGTGCTTGCTGATGCCGAGAAGGCGGATGCGTTACAGGTGGCAGTAGGAGATCCGCTTTTCTATGAGGATAATTATTTCCTTGATGAATATGGGAACCCTCTCTTTTTAGGTCAACAATACATTGCTGGCTCTCGTTATATCTTCAACATTTAGTTGTGACACCAATTCAGTAGACCTTGATTCCAAAAAAATGTAGGTTGGAATTATCTACGCTTGATTTTCATGGAAAACCGAGTGCTTAAGATGTGTGCGGATTGGTTGTGCGGAAAGCACTGTCGGGCATAACTAGACAAGCGGTATCTACCGAATACCACTGATTTTCGACCGCTTACATGATATATAACGTTATATAACAACTTGATAATATGAATAGCGTATTCTTCACATTTAAATAATACGACCTATAACGTATTACGTGTGAGAGCTAAGTCGAACTTATGGTGGAGAGGAGACCTATGGCTACTGGAGAGGCTAAAGAGCCAAAGAAGAAGTTTCAGCTTCCTCACGTGTATACAATCGTCTTTATTTTGATGATTGCCTTTGCAATCCTTACCTGGATTGTCCCATCTGGTAGGTATGATCGACAGACAATTAATACAGCTGCTGGCGAGCGTGAAGTTGCTGTAGCGGGTACCTATAAGCCTGTAGATAAAATATATACTGATGAGGAAACGGGTGGGCAGGTCGATCTCCGACAGGGTGTTTTCGAATTATTCCAAGCTCCTACAAAAGGTATCCAAGAGGCAGCTGATGTTGTGGCTTTTGTTCTGCTTATTGGCGGTGCCTTTGCCATTATCAACAAGACTAATGCTATTAATGCGGGCATGAGTCACCTAATCGGAAATTTAAAGGATAAAGACATCATCATTATTCCTGTAGCGATGACGCTGTTTTCGATAGGTGGCACCACTTTCGGAATGTCAGAGGAATGCCTGCCTTTCTTTGCCATCTTTATGACCATCATGATGGGTATGGGTTATGACTCTATGACTGCCTTTATGGTGAGTTTTATGGGCGCGCAAACAGGTTATATTGCCTCCACGTTAAACCCCTTTAATGTGCTTATCGCCCAAGGCATCGTCGGCATTCAGGGCAATCCACAGCTATGGTTACGTGCAATTGTGTGGGTAGTACTTACAGTGCTGGCAATTGTGTGGGTCATGATGTATGCCCGTAAGGTAAAAAAGAACCCCACAAGCTCAATTACCTACCAGGATGACGCTGCAAAACGTGAGGAATTTGCAGTTATTGATCAATCCACGCCTGAGGAGTTTACTGGCCGCCAAAAGGGTGTTTTGCTTGTTTTTGCCGCAGGTATGGGCCTCATTGTTTGGGGCCTTATTACCAAGGGCTGGTATATGGATGAGATTTCAGCCGTCTTTGTGGGCATGGGCATTCTTTCGGGTATTGTGGGCGGTCTTAATGAGCGTGAGATGGCAGAGGCATTCGTCAAAGGTATGGCAGACTTCGCTTACGCTGCTGTCATTATTGGTTTTGCGCGTTCAATTCTCGTTATCGCCGAAAACGGCATGATTATTGATACCATCCTTGATTTCCTTGCAAATATGCTTGCGGGTATGCCCAAGGTTCTCTACACCTCCATCATGTATGTAGTACTTGGTTTGTTGAGTTTTCTTGTTCCGTCCTCTTCGGGCCTTGCAGCTCTGACAATGCCTATTATTGGGCCCTTGACCGAACTTATGGGGGTTAATCCCGAAGCAGCGGTGACGGCACTCGCCATGGCAAATCAGACCTTCAACACCATTAGTCCTACAGCAGGCATGACGGTTGCAGGTCTAGCTGTCTGCAAAATCTCCTTTGGTCAGTGGTGGAAAACCTCGTGGAAGTTTGTTTTGCTCGTGGCCTTGATTGGCATTTTGGTGACGGGTATTTCAGGTGTCCTTCCCGTCTAATCACTCTTAGTTTTTGATTGAACTAATTGCAGAGCAGACGCCCTTAAGTAGTATCTGCTCTGCTTTAAAAAAGGAGTGTCCTGCATGTCAGATCCTCTAGTTATTCTGTCACGCAATATCTTTGATGCAACAAGTGATACATCATTCGATGGTTTTGTTGCTGTTGAGGACGGGGAAATAGTGGCAACTGGTCCTCGGGGGTTCGCTTTGCCATACACTTCTCATGCCTCGCGAGTTATTGACGTAGAAGATAAACTTGTGATGCCTGGTCTTACAGATACACACACCTTTTTTTCGGGATGGGTGCTTGATAGTCTGGGTTGCAATTTAGCGAGGATAAAGACTGCGGCCGAAGGCATTGATTGCCTTACGCAATGGGCTCATATGATTCCTGAGAACCAAGTAATCTTTGGGCATGGCTGGAATCCTGCTTTGGAGCTTCATTCAAAAGCATGTCTACTTGATGAAGCCTTTCCTTCGCGTCCTGTGGTTGCATTTTCTCGAGGAAGAGGAACTTGCTGGATGAATGAGGTGGCACAAGAACGCTATCTTTTTACCCCAGATGCATGCTGGTCAGAAATGATTTGGCGTATGATGCCAGAATATTTATCACTTCCCGAGATGTCAGAACTATATATTAATTATCAGCATATGCTGAATGCACGTGGTGTGACCCAGATTAAAGAAATGGCATTTGATGACTACTATGGCTTCATAGATGTCATGGAGGAGCTTGCTCATAAAGAACGATTGACTGCTCGTGTTTCACTGATGAGCCAACCTGTTGGAGCAGGAATAAATCTAGCTTATGGCCGTGCGCTGCGCGAACACTTAACGGATGGCTTTTTAGGATTTAGCGGCTACAACCGTATGACCGATAGAGGAGTAGCAGACGGTTTGGCTGAGTATATTAATCCCTATACAAGTAGCCCTTCTGAATGTGTCAAAGTACCTGTGGAGTGGGAGCTTATTGAGCGAGAGACTCTTGCAGCTGATGCAGCAGATTTTCGTTATTCTTTGCACTGCCAAGGTGATGGAGCAGTGCGTCATGCAATTGAACTCTTTAATCGTTGTAAAAAAGATGCTAGTGGTCACCTTGTTAACCGTCATGCGATTACGGATAACGAATGCACCAGTCCTGGTGATCTTGAGTGTTTTGGTGTAATGGGCGGTATCTGTGAAGTCTATGCGCAAATTCAGATACTTGATTCTGTAGAAGACATTCGACAGATGGCGCTACACCAAATTGGACCAGAACGCTTTGCATATTTTTGGAATCGTCGGAAGATGCAGGATTCTGGTATCAAAATTTGCTGTGCCACAGATTTACCACTTCTTATCCCGCATTTAGGCGAGTCTATTTATTGCGCTTGTGGTGGCTATTTTAATGATGGGGGTCAGGCAAATGTCGCAAACACGCTAACTATTCCAGAGCTTTTGCGTGCTTGGACTGTGGGTGGTGCATATGACTGCTATTCAGAGCAGCTGGTAGGTACTTTAGAGGCGGGCAAGCGAGCAGATCTTATTGTTGCAGAAGCTAATCTTCTTCATCTCAATCCAAAAGTTGCACGCAATATAGGAGTAGCGCTTACTTTGTCTGATGGTCGCATTGTTTATGAGAATCTTTAGGAGCAACGATGAGTGAACATCTAAAACGTAATCAACCAGCGGGGATGAATATTCATTGGTTGTTTTATTCGTTAGATGATTTCCTTGACTCTCAACAGCATATAGGCTTTGAAAGCATTGAACTTTGGGGTGGTATGCCCCATGTTGAGCTGGATCGTCTGAGTTATTTTGATGCGAAGGAGATTCGCTACAAGATTGAAAAACGTGGCATGAAAGTGCATGTCTTTACACCTGAAAATTGCACTTACCCATATCAATTTGCTGCAAAGGGTGAACGTTATGTGCAGCACACCTATGACTATTTTACCAATGGCTTACGAATGGCATCTGAACTTGGTTGCGATGTGATGGCGGTCAATAGCGGTTGGGGATATTGGAATGAAAACCGCGAAGAAGCATGGAAACGTAGTCGCGAGATGCTTCATCGTCTGGCAGAGTTTGGCGAAACAGTTGGCGTAACACTTGCGATGGAGACTTTACGTCCCCAGGAAAGCCAACTTGTGATCAACATTGCTGACGCGCGTAGGATGTATGACGAGGTTGGTCATCCCAATCTGAAGTTGATGATTGATACCTGTGCTATGGCAGTATCAGGGGAAACTATTGCCCAGTGGTTTGAAGAATTTGGCGTAGAAAATATTCGTGATATCCACTTTATTGATGGCACACCATATGGACATCTTATTTGGGGTGATGGAAATCGCGATATGACAGCGTATGTCCACGACCTCAATACCTATGGATATGAGGGATATTTAGGGCAAGAAATAACTGACTTTAAATACTTCAATAATCCCGGTGAAGCGGATAAAAAGAACTTTGCGGCATTTCAGAAGTTTTTTGTAGATGATTAACGCGCAGAGCAATTACGACAATCGCATATATGAAGTTATGTATTAGAAGGGAAAAATATGAATATACATGAAATTATAGAAGCAGTAATTGCTGAGAAAAGTGCCATCAAGCAGGTTTACTGGGTTGCATGTGGTGGATCCATCATCGATCTTTATCCAGCTCACTGTCTCATGCAGACTGAGAGTTTGACTGCAGAATCCGGCTACTATACAGCTCGTGAATTTACCACAATGGTGCCTCGTCGTTTGGGGGAACAAAGCCTTGTCGTGCTTTGCTCTCACTCTGGCGGAACACCTGAGGTCATGGCTGCAGGTGAGTTGGCTTGTTCTAAAGGTGCCTCTGTTATAGCGCTCACCAATAAGGCAGGTTCTGCTATCGATAGCGCAAAGTGGCTCTGCTGGGTTTATGCTTGGGGCCATGAGGTTCCGACCGCAGAGATTCCCCTAGGTATTGGCTTGCGCCTTGCTGCCGAAGTCATAAATCAGCAGGATGAATACGTCGACTACACTGCGCTTCAGCAGGGTTTGCGACAGATTGATGAAATCATTGCCACAGACCGTATCAAGATAAATAACGAGATGAGCGAGCAGTTCGCTGCTCTTTGTAAGGGCCATCCCTTCTTCTACATACTGGGCTCGGGCCCGACTTTCAGCCAGACCTATGGCTTTGCAATTTGCTCGCTTATGGAAATGCAGTGGCAGCACTGTAGCTACATCCATACAGCAGAGTATTTCCATGGACCCTTTGAATGTACAGAGCCTGGCGTGTTCTATTTTCTGCAAATGAGTGATGGTGCCCACCGTGATATGGATCAGCGTGCGCTGGATTTTTTGCAGACCCATACAGACACCCTGATGGTACTTGATGCCAAGGATTACGGCATGGATGCCATTGATGTGTCGGTGCGTGATTATCTAGAACCGGCAATGTTTTACATGATGAACTGTGAATTGCGTGCTGCTCGTGGACGCCTCTTTAATCACGATCCAGATATACGCCGGTATATGGGCAAAGTCAGCTACTAATAAATCCCCGCAGTTTTATGCGGCTCCAGATACGAGAGGACTGACGATGAAACAGATGAATGTAAGTGTATGTGGCTTTGGCGATAACGTAGTTGATTGTTATGAGCATACGGGCACCATGTACCCTGGTGGTAATGCGGTAAATTTTGCAGTATATGCCAAGAAATGCGGTGCTGAGCGTTCTGCTTATATGGGGATTTTTGGTAATGATGCTGCTGCAGAACATGTCATTTCTTCGCTGCAAGATGAGGCTATTGAACTGGTCAAATGCAAGCAGCTTATTGGCCCTAATGGTGCGGCACGCGTGACTGTTGATGATCAAGGAGACCGCATTTTTCTTGGCTCGAATGAGGGCGGTATTCGTGGCGATGCACGTTATGTGCTTGGACGTTTTGACTTGGAGTATCTCAAACAGTTTGATGTGGTTCATTCAGGAAACTATTGCTTTACTGAGCGCGAATTGCCAAAGATTCATGATGCTGGTATCAAACTATCCTTTGACTTTTCAGATGATTCAAGCTGGGAATATTACCAGCAAATCGCGCCCTATGTAGACTATGCTTTTTTCTCCGCAAGCGAGCTTTCTGAAGAAGAGACTCGAAATCAGCTTCGGCGTGTGGCAGAGTTGGGGCCTTGTTTTGTTTCCGCGACGCGTGGTGTTTGGGGTTGCCTTGCTTATGATGGCAATCAGTATTATCGCCAAGAATCCAAGCCGGTTGCGGAGATGCATGATGCAATGGGTGCAGGTGACGCTTTTCTGACCGCATTTAATGTCAAGTGTGCTGCCTTAGTCAAGCAGAACAAAACGGGTGCAGATGCTTATGCTGAAGCTCTCGACTTTGCAGCGGGTTTTGCTTCTGAAGTCTGTGGCCTTGATGGCTCTTGGGGTCATGGGACTCCTATTGCCTAAGGGATGTGAATGATGGCAAAATCTCCCGTTGGACAGGTATTTTCTAGAAAGTTAAATTTTTTAGCCCTGAGGAGCCAAATTTAGTCGCATCCCGACCAAAAATGCGTCCATGGGGCTAAAAGATTTAACTAAGCAAAGAAAACCGTGGTAAGACAAGACTTCCACAGTAAGGTAAGACTTTCCCAGAAGGTAAGACTTCCACAGAAGGTAAGACTTTCCCAGTAAGACAAGATTTTTTAGCTGCTAAAAGAAAAAAGATAGTCAGACACACATATATCCCATAGTCCTATTTAACTGGCACTGCTACACTCGACTCATCCAAGCATGACGAGGGGAGAGAGCATGGGCAAGAGTAGCGAAATGCGCGTTGAGCACGATTCGATGGGCGAGATGTTAGTACCTGCCGATGCACTTTGGGGTGCACAGACCCAGCGTAGTCATGAAAACTTTCCCATTGGCACCGAGTGTATGCCCATCGAAATTATTCGTGCTTTTGCGCGGATCAAAAAAGCCGCTGCCCTCGCCAATGCTGAGCTTGGAAGTCTTAATCAGACGTGCTGCCAGCTCATTTGCCAAGCAGCTGATGAAGTGCTTGCAGGTAAATGGGACGAGCAATTCCCTTTGGTGGTGTGGCAGACAGGATCGGGCACCCAATCCAATATGAATATGAATGAGGTGCTTGCCACCCGAGCAAATCAACTTGCTTTTGAGCAAAACATCGTCCTTGATCAGCCTATTCACCCTAATGACACGATTAATATGTCGCAATCGAGTAACGATACCTATCCGACCGCTATGCATGTTGCGGCAGTCTGCGCGTTACAAGAACAGCTGCTTCCTGCTCTTGATTGCCTCATCTCCACATTAGTCCGTCTTGAAAAAGAAAATCAGGGTGTGGTGAAGTGTGGCCGTACTCATCTGCAGGATGCAGTGCCCATAGGTTTTTGGCAGGAAATCTCAGGTTGGCGTGGTTTACTTGAGGGTGCAAAAGAAGAAATTTTGGCAAGCTTGAGTGGACTTTTGCGCCTTGCTTTGGGTGGAACTGCGGTGGGTACAGGATTGAATGCACCTGCAGGTTTTGCTGAATGTGTAGCAACACAACTAGCGGGTCTTACTGGATATGGCTTTGTTACTGATCCAAATAAATTTAGGGCACTTTCTGCTAAAGATGCACTGGTTTTTTCGCATGGAGCACTTAAAGCGCTTGCAGCCAATCTCATGAAAATTGCCAACGATATACGCTGGCTTGCGTCGGGCCCACGCTTGGGTTTAGGTGAGATTTCTATTCCTGCCAATGAGCCTGGTAGTTCAATCATGCCAGGTAAAGTTAATCCAACTCAATGCGAAGCGGTGACAATGGCTGCTGTACAGGTTATGGGTAACGATGCCACAATCGGTATCGCGGCTAGCCAGGGTAATTTTGAACTCAATGTCTTTATGCCTGTTATTGCCTATAACTATTTGCAATCTGTCCGTTTACTTGCCGACGTTATGAATTCTTTTGAGCAGCGTTGCGTAGCAGGTATCAAGCCTAATATCGACAAAATGGCAGACAATCTCTCTCGTTCTCTTATGCTCGTAACAGCGCTTTCTCCTGAAATTGGTTACGAACATGCAGCTCAGGTAGCAAAAAAAGCATATTCAGAGGGTACAGGCTTGCGCGAAGCTTGCATAGAACTGGGTTTTCTAACAGCGGAGCACTTTGATGAAGTCTTTCATCCTGAGCATATGGTCTGGTGCGAGCGCCGAACTGATTGATGCGGCCAAGAAGGAAGGTTCCCTCGTGGTCTACGTCTCCTGTGAGGAGGACTACGGCGCAGCCGTCTGCAACCACTACCAGGAGCTTTATGGCATTGAGACTTCCTATCAGCGTCTGTCTATCGAAGAGGTAGAGGCCAAGATTGAGGAGGAGAAGGGCAAGCCTTCTGGTGATGTTTGGTTTGGTGGCACTACTGATCCTTACAACGTTGCTTCCTCCAAGGGTCTGCTTGAGAAATATGAGCCAGAGAATGCCAAGCACCTTATTGATGAGTCCTATAAATCCACCGAGAATGACTGGTATGGCATCTACAAGGGCATCTTGGGCATCATGTACAACAAAGAGGAACTTGAGCGCCTGAAGCTCGATGCCCCCAAGGATTACGATGACCTGCTTGATGAGAAGTACAAGGGTCTTGTCTGGATGGCCAACTACAACACCTCTGGTACAGCCCTGCTTTTCCTGAATACCATGATTCAAAAGAAGGGCTCCGAGGAAGCTGGTATCGAGTTCCTAAAGAAGCTTGATAAGAATATCGCTCAGTACACCAAATCTGGCTCGGGTCCTTCCAAATCTGTGGGTACTGCAGAGTGCACCATTGGTATCGGCATGCTTCACGATGCTATTTACCAGATTGTTGACAACGGCTATGACAATATTGGCCTGCAGGTTCCCAGCTCTGGTGCATCTTATGAGATTGGCGCTACTGCAATGTTTGCTGGTTGTGCTCATCCTAATGCGGCAAAGCTTTGGCTTGAGTATGCATTGAGCCCTGAGTGCGTTGGCCTCGCCCAGAGCAATGGCTCTTATCAGTTCCTCGTTATTGATGATGTTGAGCAGCCCAAGGTTGCTACAGAGTACGGCCTTGATCCTGACAATGTCATGAAATATGACTTTGAGGATGCAAAGAAGAACAGCGAGAAGTACAAGAACAACCTTATGCAGGCCTTGGGCGGTGGCGACGATCGCTTTAAGACCGAATAAGGCCCGTTAATTGCTTTTTAGAGTTTTGAATTTCTAGGGCCAAGTGGGTACATACCCGCTTGGCCCTAACTGCCGATGGGAGGTAGATTGCCTCATGGTAAAGGCTAAGACAAAGCAGGGCGCTGCACTTGATAGGGCAAAATTCTTTGGCGACCCCGTCATGGTAACCACAATTGTGGTGCTTATTGCCTTGCTTGTGCAGTTCATCCTGTACCCGCTTGCGATACTGCTGGTGGACTCCGTTATTACCGATAAAGGCCTGTCTCTTGAGGTCTTCCAACGCATTTTTAATATGCCGTCCTTCAATAAAGCAATCTCAAATACGCTGAAGGTAGGTTTTGTCGTTGGAATCCTGTCGGCACTGGTAGGTCTGCTATTTGCATATGTCGAGGAGTATGTTGAACTCAAGACAAAGTTTTTGACGGGGCTTTTTAAGGTGGTCTCTATGTTGCCTGTTGTCTCGCCGCCCTTATTATCGTCTTTGTTGTGAGATCTTTGCCTACTGGTACACGTTCAGGTATCTCGGCTTTGCGGCAGATTGACAAATCTATTGAGGAAAGTGCCTACGATATGGGTGCTGATAGCTTCACAGTATTCAAGACTGTGACGCTGCCACTTATTAAAGACTCGTTCCTCTCGGGCTTTGTGACAACTTTTGTCCGCTCGATTACTGCAATTTCAGCGGTAATTCTTTTGGTTTCGCCCAAGATTTTGATGATTACTGTCCAGATTAACGAGTTTGCAGGTAAGGGTCAGTATGGTATTGCCTGCGCCTTTGCCACCATCTTGATTATTATCACCTACGCATCCGTACTCATCATGAATGCAATCATCAAGCGTTGGGGCAAAAATAGTGTCGCCAGGCGCGTTGAGGAGGACTAACAATGGCCAAGGAAAAGCAGAGCGTCCGTTTGGAACATGTATCCAAGATTTATCAGGACCCTAAAACGGGTAAAGATTTTTATGCTGTACAAGATGCCAATCTGATGATGGAGCCTGGCTCGTTTACTTGTCTGCTGGGCCCTTCAGGCTGCGATAAGACTACGATTTTGCGTATGATTGCTGGTTTTGAGAGCCCTGATGAGGGTGAGATTTTTATGGGCGAGGCCCCCATCAACAAGCTCACACCCAACAAACGAGATACAGCGATGGTCTTCCAGAGCTATGCTTTGCTTCCGCACTACAACATTTTTGACAACATTGCCTATGGCCTTAAGTTGCGCAAGCTAGATGCGGCAACCATTAAAGATAAGGTTGAGCATATCATGGCGCTTGTGGGTCTTGAAGGTATGGAAGATCGCATGACCAACCAGCTTTCGGGTGGTCAGCAGCAGCGCGTTGCGTTGGCTCGTGCGCTGGTTATCGAGCCGGGCGTGCTGCTTTTTGACGAGCCGCTTTCTAATCTTGATGCCAAATTGCGTGTGGATATGCGTACCGAGATTCGCCGTATCCAGCAGGAGGCGGGCATCACCGCGGTCTACGTTACTCACGATCAGTCCGAAGCAATGGCCATTGCCGACCAAATCATCATTATGAAAAAGGGCGTGGTCGACCAGATTGGTGGTCCGCACGAGGTGTACAACCATCCCGTTGATGAATTTGTTGCTGACTTTATTGGTGAGTCAAACTTCCTTCGTGGCAAGCTTTCCGAAAAAATGGGTGACACAGGTGTTGTGGAGACCGGGGGCTTCAAGGTTCCCGTGACGGCTGTCAGCCATCTAGAGCTGGGCGCCGATGCAACGCTGGTTTTGCGTCCCGAGGCATTGACCTTGGCTGATCATGGTCTGCTTAAAAGTGAGGTTGTATTATCTCGCTTTATGGGCGCATATCAAAACTATCATGTTCGTATTGGTCAAGCGTTGGTCAAACTTGCTGTATATAACCCTCGTAACAAGAAGATTTACAACGTGGGCGACACAGCATATGTGGACTTTAACCCTAAGGATGTTCATGTTCTTTAGGGCTGACATCATCGGCAATATGCAGGTAGCCCTCGTCAATAACGATTGAGAGTGTGCTATTGCCAATGAGAGGCTTGAGCACTCTATTTAAAGCCTCACGTAGCTCATCGTCTGTCATAGGTAAGCCTTGTGGGCGCGTGCAATCAAAAGAGATTGTCGCGCCCGTTTTTTTGTCACTAAGCGAACCCTCGACATGTATATCGTGGATGGTCAGGCGGGGATCGATTGAGCGTATGCGGTGGGCGATGCTGTTGTGCAAATCGGTATGCTCGGGGTCGCAGGTGATGATTGGGTCGTAGTGCAATACCAGATGAAGACCATCTTGGGAAAGAAAATCCTGCTCTATCTGGTCGAGGATTTTGTGGGTTTCAAGTGGGTTGCGCTCGGCTGCCATCTCGACATGTGCGCTAGCAAACTGCCTACCAGGACCGTAGTCATGCACCATGAGATCATGGGTAGCAAGTACTCCTGGATAGGAAAGAATGCGACGACGAATGTGTTCAACTTTTTCTGCACTAGGGGCGCGGCCCAGCAAGGGGTCAACTGTATCTTTGACAAGCTGTATGCCGCTATAGATAACAAAAGCAGACATCGCAAGGCCAGCCCATGCATCAAGATTAATACCAGTTAAACGTGTAATGATGACAGCACTTAGCACACCAGTGGTCGTGAGGGCGTCATTACGAGAGTCGATAGCCGCTGCTTTGAGGGTCTCGGAGGAGATCTGCTTGCCTACCTTGTGTGTGTAGTGCATCATCCAGAGTTTAAGCAAGATAGAGACAAGCAGAGCAATGCCAGTAAGTATGCCAAAATCAGTGGGACTGGGATAGATGAGTTTTTCAATAGAGCTTTTGAGTAGCTCAATGCCCATAGCCATGACTAACAGTGCCACTACCAGTCCTGCAACATATTCATAGCGACCATGCCCATAGGGATGCTCAGCGTCAGCAGGTCTGCCAGCTAGTTGGAAGCCAACAAGCGAGATAATATTGCTCGAGGCGTCCGAGAGGTTGTTGACTGCATCGGCTATGACCGAGACAGAACCTGCAGCAATACCCGCTATAGCTTTTGCGGTGGCTAAAGCAACATTGCAGATGATACAGACGATGCTTGCATGGCGACCGATTGCAATGCGGTCGAGTGGCTGTTTGCTCTGCTCTGCTTTTTGTTGTTGATTGTTGGACATGCGTTCTCCATAGCTATTGACGATTAGCAAACAGTGTACCCTCCGATTGCCTTTTTTATAGGTACATGGATTGATATAAACTGCACATCTTGTATATAAGCAGGACAAATTCGTGTGAATCAGCTGTGTTTATAAGGGATGTTGCTTGGGTAGTTTAGACTTGTTTTGACAGCAGCTGGCTGTCCGGAAAAACCTTGACATGGGGTCGGGGTCGTGTGGAAGCGCGGGTGCGGGAGCACCGGAAGAAAGATGCGGGTATATGAACGATAACGAGATGATGGATCCGGCACGCGAAACTTTGCCTGAATGGGCCCAAGAGCCGGAGATGACGGAGCAAGTAAAGGAGGACTCCGCAGCAAGCAAGACAGATGATGACAAGTTGTTTATGGACGAGTTGATGAAAGCATCTCGTTTGATGCGTCAGCGTCAGCGCATGATGGGCGACGAGCGTCGCGATGCTGCTGAGCGCGATCGTGAGGGTCAGCGTGCTCTCAAAATGTTGACTCTCAAGCCTGAGATGGAACAAAAAGAAATGGCAGAGCTGATGGGTACTCGCCTGCGCGCTTTGGACGAACTGTTGGCTGGTCTTGAGAAGCGGGGCCTAGTTACTCGTGTGCAGCCCGAAGAGCCTGACATGCGTATTGTACGAGTTTCTTTAACCGAGGAAGGCAAAGACGTTTCTGAGGATGAGAGCGCCGATAGTGTAGAGCCTGCTTTGATTCCTGGCTTTGCTGAAGAAGATCGCAAGGACTTGGTCGAACTGCTCAAGGGTCTTAACGCATCATTGGAGGCTTTGGGCCTGCGCGATGAGGATCGTGGACCTCGTGGAGGCTTCCGCGGCGGTGACCGTGGTGGTTTCCGTGGTGGACACGATGACAATAGGCGCAGCGGAGATCGTGGCGGCTTCCGCGGCGAGCGTAATGACTACGGTGGTTTCCGTGGTAATCGTCCCAATCATAGTGCTCGCTATGAGCACAATGACCGTGGCAACCAGCGCTTTGGCGGTCGCCGTAGCGGAGGCTTTGGCAGTGGTGGTCGTAGTGGCCGTGGCTTTGGTAGCAGCAACTAAAAGTTCTGTGATATATGCACGTCTTCAGCACTCCTTCCTGAGGGGGTGCTTTTTTTGCAGGCTCTTTTTGTGTGCTATTTGTTTGGCGCGTATGTCCCAATTTGTTTGGCGTGTATGCTTCCTTCGCAAATGGTTCAAGTTTCGAGCGCGGCAATCGCAAAAGGGCAGGTCAGATTTTTCCAAAGCTCGAAAGATGAACCATCTTGTTAAAGTGTGGCTACAACGGGTTCAAGAAGCACCTTTTGACTCGCATCGGGTTCAATATGCACCCTTGCGACGATTTTTATCTGGGGTTTCTCGAGTCGTTTGGTACGGTTTTGAACCGTCTGCATTAAAGGGAAGACAACGGGTTCACAATGCACCTTTTTATTTGCAGCGGGTTCATAAAGCACCCTCAGTAAAAAAGTGAGCAGCATTTTTGTTGAAGCAGAGCGACGGTTTTGAACCGTTTGCGAGAGAAGGATGACTGCTTGTGAAGATGCGCTGCCTACGAAGATGCGCTGCTTACGAAGAGGACGAACCACCTACGAAAGCGGATGCACTTTGCCTCATAAACCTTGTTCCATAGAGCTGTTGCTATAAAGCTGTTGCTAACTAAAGCAGGCAAGCGAGATGGAGTGGGTGGGGAGTTTGCCAGTAGCACTCATTTGGGCGAGCGCCACTGCAAAGCAGGCAAGCCCGTGAGCCAAACCAGTCTGGTCTACTACGCTTAGGCGTGCTTGAATGACCTGCGGATTGGCGTTGCTTTCGCCTGCAATAGAGGCAACAAAACCCCCTTGCTCAACACTTCCTATACGTACAGCTAACTTAAGATGCTCGGGTAGTTGAGATGCCGCTTGAGTAAGCCAGGAAGCAGACCAATTTGCAAGTTCGAGAGAGCCTCCCTGTGCAACTGTAGAAAGAGGCGCAAGCAATGCTTGCTCGAGTTTTTTGCTCGCAGTTTTGAGCTTGGGCGAGTGCTTTGTCTGCGTACGATTTGCATCGTTTGATTTTGTAGTTGTGGTCGCAGCGCCCGCTTTTTTGTTAGGCGTGGTTGTGTGTGGGGATTCGGCTCCTGCATGCGTGGAGCTCGTAAACATATTACGGAGAGCAAACTCGGCTTGTACCGTGCGCAGCATCAGGTCGGTATCATCAAGACCAAGGTGTTTCTCTGCTTCTCCAGTATCCAATGTTCCGCGGCGACGTGCCCAGTTTTCTAGTGAAGCAGGGCGAGATTCGCGGGGCAGCCCTACCATATCCTTGTCAATACGACGGCAAATATCGCGTGTGTCGATAGGTATAATCTTGCCTGCTTTGCGTGCTTCGGCATAGCCGTTGAGATGCAGCATCATCCAAGAATCCTCAAATGAGGCATTGTGTGCCATAAAAGGATACTTAGAAAGCAGGGCTACCAGCTGTTTTTGTAGTTCTTTGTCCTGACGCAGGGGCTTTTTGCCAGCAAGCATATCGGGGGTAATGTGATGGACACGTTCCATCGGAATCTTACGGCCAGCCCATGCATCAGGAAGTCCACAGTAGACAGCCCGGTCATTTTGGGGAGTTGCTTCGGGCGTGAGCTCCATGGTTTCCCAGCCAATATTGATGATGTAGCCGCGGTCAGGGTTACGCCCAGTAGTTTCGAGGTCAATACCAACAACGGTACCCTTGACGGGGGCAGCAACATAAACCACAGCAAGGTTGTCCATAATGCCGCCGACTTCGCGTTCGACCTTTTTGAATGAGCGATGCTGTAGTGCAGCTACACCATGGACAAGGTCGGATTCAGTCATACCCCGTGAAAGATTAGGGCTGTTGGATTCGGCACGACGAGTGGCAAGGGCAACTGCCTCTGGTGCATCGGAGGTTTCTACCAGATCACAAAGAGTGCGATTGCGGTCGGCTAGCTCACGTACTAAATCAAAGGAGAAAGACTCCTTGCCCAATGGTTGTGAAAACCAGTCATCGCGCAGTACCTTAATTGCTTCCTCGGTCTTGAGACGCTCTGATTCAACGGCGGAAAGACCGTCAGCAAGAAGAAATTCAGGAATAAAAAATGAGCCGGCAAGTTCAATAGCTTGACTAACGTTCATTGTGCTCCTTGTGGTGCTAATTTAGTGTATGGAGCCACTGGACATCCAACTGCCCCATCTTTTTTCTGTCTTAGATTCTACCCCTCAATCAGGACACCCAAAAAGCGCTCTCCATAGCGTTTTGCTTTTATTTCACCAACGCCAGACACTTCAAGCAGCTCAGACATTGTTTGCGGTTTGAGTCTGCACATATCCTCGAGTGTGGAGTTATTAAAAATAATATAAGGAGGAACCCCTTGTTCATGCGCAAGGGTCATGCGGAGACTGCGTAGTTTCTCAAAGAGTACTTCGTCTTTACTATTTTGGGAAACAGAGCGAGTTTTTTTGCGAGTCTTGCTTGAGGTTGTGGGACTTTGCTCTTGAGCTATGCGTAGTATAAAACGCTGACCATCTGTTTTTGAAGCACTACGAAGAAAATCCCCACTGTGCTTGCTAAGACCGATAGTGGGGTATGCTCCGTTGCTACGTTGGAGAATTTCTTGATTTACCAGCTCATCTATTAATTCATGCATCTCAGGAATAGGCGTTTTGGGCATAATGCCGTAAGTCGAGAGTTCCTCGAGCTTGTTATTGAGAATACGTCGATCTTTGCTTCCTCTGAGGATTTGACAAATCATGCCTGCACCTAGATTCATGTTGCGCTGCGCAAGGCGTGCCACACAAGAGACAATTTTGAGCGCTTCTACGGTGCAGTCTTTTTCTTGCCACTCCTTGAGACAATTGGAACAGTTATCGCAATGATCTGCAGTATTTTCGCCAAAATATGCCAATAGTTGTTGGCGCAGACAGCTTGTTGATGTGGCGTAGTGAGCCATATCTTGGAGCCTGCGTTCGTCATGTGCGATGAGCTTGCTGGTCTCTTCAGGGTCCAAATCATCACGACTAACTGTTGAGATAAGAAACTTTGCAGTATGCAAGTCGCGTGGAGAATACAGCAAAAGACAAGTAGCGGGACTATCGTCACGACCCGCTCGCCCTGCTTCTTGGTAATAGGCCTCCATCGAAAGTGGCAGATTGTAATGCACAACAAAGGCGACATTTGATTTATCAATGCCCATGCCAAATGCGTTGGTTGCTACGATGACTTGTACGCGATCAAAAAGAAAATCATCCTGATTTTGCTTGCGCTCATCAGCTGACATACCCGCGTGATAACGCGCGGAGGAGATGCCTCGAGCGTTTAGTTCCTCGCAGATATCATCAACAGTGCGACGAGCTTGACAGTAGATGATGCCACTGGAGCCCTTTTGCTTTTTGATGAAATGTAGAAGCGCGTGAAGCTTTTCTTTGCTACTACGTGGGTGTTCAACTACAAAATGGAGATTAGGACGGTCAAAACTGGCAATGACGCGCAGCGGATTGATGAGTTCGAGTGACTGCAAGATATCATTTTGAACGGCTTTAGTTGCAGTGGCTGTGAGAGCGCAGATAACAGGGCGCTCAGGGAGTTGCTCGATAAAGCTGTGTATTTCTTGGTAAGACGGGCGAAAATCATTGCCCCATTGAGAAATGCAATGCGCCTCATCGACGGCAAGCAGGCTGGGTTTGCATGTCGTTAAAGTGCTAAGGAGACGGGGGTCACCAAGGCGTTCGGGCGCCAAATAGAGGATGCGCAGTTTGCCGCTACGAAGATCAGCAAGCGTGTTTGCCTGCGACTCCATATCAAGGCTGCTATTGAGGTATGCTGCCTGTATGCCCAGCTGGAGTAAGGCTCCTACCTGATCTGTCATCAGTGAAATCAAAGGTGAAACAACCAGTGTCATGCCGTCTGAGAGCAGCGCTGGTATCTGATAGCAGATAGACTTGCCAGCAGAGGTAGGCATGACGGCAAGCACGTCACGACCATGCAGAATGGCATCTATGATTTCGCACTGATGCAGCCGAAAGTTTTCGTAGCCAAAGACCTGCTGGAGCACATCTTTGGGCGATGCGTAGACTTGCTTTGTCATGCTTCAAGGGTTCCCGAGAGCCAGCTAGGCATTTGAGCTGATACCACGCGAGCGCATGCATAGGCATCACGCAAGCAGAGCGTCTTCAAGGGGCATAGGCGACCTGCTTGGTATTTGGCTATAAGAGCTGCGTAAACCTGGGGATTTTTCTGCTCTGCCGTTGTTTTTTCAAGTGGAAGCAACAGGTAATTTTCACTTGTTTGAGGATCCCAAATGGGCGCCAGCTCGCGGAATGAGGCTTTTGCGCGAGCGAGCGCGCGTGTGCAGGCTTCTGTTGTAATGTGCGCGCGAGGATTGTCGAGAAGTGTGGTTTCGTATGGCAGATAGAGGTCCTCGAGAGAAGAGATATAACTTGCAGGGGCAGGGGGCGTGCCCCAGCTGGCAAGGCGAGAATCTGTCGCCGTGAGCGCCGCGAAGAATTCCGCGGGCTCAGACTCTGCGGCTGAGTCCGCATTCATGAGACAGAAAATCTCCTGGTAAGCTGTATTTACCAGACCCGTATTCCAGAGTTTTTGCTTGCCGTCGGCAGACGCTACAATGCGGTTCTGCTCAAGTGCGCGAACAAAGTTGACACTGAGATATTCACGCAGAATAGGTAGGTCATCCTCGTTCGTCTCACCCCAAGCTTCATGAGCTGCAAGTGAAGAAAAGCTTTGACAAAATTCTGTCCAGCTTTCGAAATGCAGATGTCTAGAGAGTTCTAAGGCGAGATTACGGCGACGATAAGGCGCCAAAGAGGTGGCAGAGATTGCCATCCAGAAGTCCTGTGTTGTACGAGGGGTTGTGGCTGACTCTATAGGCTCTGGAGCTGTTATGTGCTCTGTATGTGTCTGGACATCAGAGATAATCCAGCGCTTGCCTGCGTTTAGACCATTACTGCGTTGGAGATACACCTCAATAGGTTTTTTGTATGTATCGTGATAGCGCAAGGGGAAGTGAGCATCATTGCGAGTGTAACTCACATTGCCAGTGGCGCGGGCGACCTGCCAATCTTCTTCTAGTGTTGATAGGACGTCAGCCCCTAAGGGTAGCGCTAGGGCGAGCTTACTCATGAGTTCTTCAGGGCAACGCACCTCAGGCCAGAATTGCTTGGGCAGGGCACGCTCTGCAGCACTTTGAGTGGGAACAGTATGAGTAGGAATAACGGCCTGTGACGTAGGACTAGGCTCGGGAGTTATGTGCTCGGATCTGGGAAGCAAGTCTTCTTCTAAGATTTTTTCTTTTTCCAAGGTTTTTTCTTCCTTCAGGCTGCCTGCATCAGCTCCAGATTTGGAAACAATAGTGAGATGAATTGAGGGCTGAGGGGTCAGAAGGGGAGTGATGGTCTCGACTTCTGCTTTAGCGTCGACCTCTGCTTTGGCCTCGGAGTTGGTTTCATTTTCAGTTTTTGCTTCTATTTTGGCGGTTGCTTCAATTTCTGTTTCTACCTTAGCGCTAACACCAGCTGCTGCTCCAGCTTTGGCAGGGGCATCCGCTGCCGCTCCAGTGGAAGCATCGACAGTCTGGCTTTGCTCAAGCTCGTCCTGGACTGTTGTCTTTGCAACACCTATTTCATCCTGTGCAGACTTTTTGGCAGTTGCTTCCTCGGATTCTGTCTTACTGACTAGCTCAGGTGCAGCAGGCTCTTCTTTTGCTAGTTCCTCATGCAGGGGTTTTGGCGGCTCGCGATGAACGGGGCGCACAGGTTTAATCTGAGCCTTTTTGCGTTTCCAAGGCTTGCCACCTTTTTTGGGTGCCTCATCTTCAGCAGCTGTTTTTAGCGCGGCCAACGCTTCATCAAACTTAGGTTGTGCCTGTAGCGTGGCATATACGCGCCCACCCTTAAATTTGGTTAGGCTCACAAACTCAAATTTTTCCAAAAGCTCCTGCACAGATTCGCAGTCTAGGTCATAAGGAGTAATGCCATCTGCTTGCAATACTTCTTCGATGCGTGGCAAAAAGATTTGCTTGCCTTGACCAAATGCCTCAAGAAACAGACGGTACAAATAAAGCGCGTTTCCCGTGCTAATTCGAGATGTCATGATATCCTCTCAAAGCTGTAAAACAACTCTTGTGAGGAGTTGTAAAAGTTCATGTCTGGCAGTGTACGTACTCTATGGTAGCGCCCACAGGGGACATAAGTTTGCGACGTTACGATGCCTTTATTCTTAGTTAAGGATAAGCAAAGAATTATTGGACAAAATAGTTAACGCCTCAATGAACGGCGAGCGGAGATTTTGAATGGATAATGAGTTGCTTTCACAAGAAGCCCAAGAAGTGGCTGAGAAGGGTCGGCGCCTTGCATGGGCAAACCGGCGCTCAGTAATTTTTGCTATCTGTGTAGTAATTTTTTTGCTATTGCTAGAAGATGTGTGGGGCGGCGAGATATTGCGTCTTGATCGTCTGGCATACCACTATATCGTTGAGGATTTGCGGAGTGATTTACTTACGCCAATTATGCAAACGATTACGAGCCTAGCAATGCCAGTAGTGTTAGTAGTGGTATGGATTGTTGCGTCTGCTTTTGCGCCAGGGCGTCAGCCGGGACGGTGCATGTTGTTCAATTTGGCAGGTGCTTCTTTGCTTAACGTTTTGCTTAAACAGCTGGTACAGCGCCCGCGCCCTGAGGGTTTTCGCCTCGTGGCGGAGAGTGGTTATAGTTTTCCATCGGGACACTCGATGGTGGCGATGGCTTTTTATGGTCTGCTTGCTTATTTGGTATGGCATTACGAGAAAGATCGCGTAATGCGTTGGGTATGGTCAGCCTCACTTGCGCTCGTGGTGCTAGCTGTGGGTGTAAGCCGCATTTATTTGGGTGTGCATTATGCATCTGATGTGTTGGCTGGCTTTTGCGTCTCGATGGCTTGGTTGGCGGTGTACACCAAGGTAGTTTGCCCGCTTTTCTTGCCCGAACCAGCTGAGCTGTCCTTACGCTCCCATGTCTAAAATCTGGTGCAGTAAACATCCTTTTTCTCACGTCGGGTTCAATAAGCGCCTTTCAACCCACATCGGGTTCAAAAAGCACCCTTGCGACAATTTTTACCTGGGATTTCTCGAGTCATTTGGTACGCTTTTGAACCGCTTGTGAGAAATGCTATACAACGGGTTCAATAAGCATCCGCAGCAAAAAAGTGAGCAGTGCTTTTGTGGAAGCAGAGCGACGGTTTTGAACCGTTTGCGTAAGGATGTGCGCAAAGACACATGACGCGCAACGTAAAAGCGGTGGAATGCGCCGCTATTATGCGACCTTCGGAAGAGCATCTATAGTGCCACGGACACGGCGGACATCATCGTGTTCGGCAAGACCCAGTAAACGTCCCGCTTCCGAGGCAACGAAGTTAGGATCCTTGCGAGACTTAAAGGACAGCAGCAGCGTCCACAGTGGAATGAGATATAACAGGAAGGCCCACACAACGCAGCTGGCGGGGGCACCTACAAAAGAAAGAATAGCTGCGCAGGTAATCGACCAAGGTACTAGCGCTGAAATCACCACAACGCTGTTTTCCAGGTCAAGTGCCAGAGCAGAGCCATCGCCTTCGACATCGTCGCAAAGCTGCTGGGTTAGCATGACTGCCAAAGTCTGCTCGCAGCTAATAATTGCAGTCAGCGCCGAGGTAATAAGCACACTTACAAAGGGCGTATAGCGCTGGGAAATTTTATTAATTATGCCGCGCATACCGCAAATAAGGCCAGTGCCTTCAAAGATGGTTGCGTAGCTGCCAGCAATAGCGATGATGGCGATAATTTCGAGCATTGTGTGAATACCGCCGCCGTCAACCATATGTGCCAAGGCAGGATTAATCGAGTGGAAGCCATCAAAGTAAAGCGCTGGCAGCTCACCTACAGGGATACCCTGGACAAAGACGCAGATAATGCTTGCCAACGCGAGACTTACCAGCATGGTCTTGTGTACGCGCACCTTAAAAGCAGAAAGCACAACAACAGCAAAAGCAGGAAGCAGGACTACAGGTGACATATCAAAACTTGATGAAAAAGCGGCAGAAACATTGGGGATCTTGCCCGAGCCTGCACTAAATATGCCTATCAGTACGTAGAGAACGCAGCTGCCTACAAAAGGAACGATGCCTGTGCGCAGCATACGTTTAACATTGTCAAAGATGTTGGTATCAGTGATGGTTGCTACGATAAAAGCGCTTGATGACATAGGGGAGCAACGGTCGCCGCAATAGGCTCCAGCCAAAATTGCACCGCCAGCAAACATGGGATTAACACCCATAGCATGAGCGATGGTCATGCAGATAACGCCCATTGTTGCTGCTGAACCAAAAGAGGTGCCCATGAGTGTTGACATTGCTGAGCAGAGCAAAAAAATTGCAACCAAGCAAAGCTGCGGAGAAATAATCTGGGTTGACAGACAGACGATAGCTGGAATAGTACCTGCTGCACGCCAGCTTGCGGTAATGGCTCCAATGATGAGCAAAAGAAGAAGTACGGGGCGAACCTTGGATACGCCCTGCTTGATCATGCCAAAAAGTGCACGAGGGCTGTTGCCACGAAAGAGACCGTATGCCAAAAAGATAATGAGTCCAATTGTGAGTGATACAACAAGAGGAATACCTGAAGTGAGCGTGACTAAAAGCATTACGACGAACAATCCAAGAGTAATGTACTCAGCCATGCGGCAAGTCCCCTTCAATTCATACTCTTACACACAGGGTTATTGTTGCCGCATTAGAACATTGAGTCCAACTGTATTTAGATGTATTATATACAAATATAATTTGTGTTAAAAAAACGTCAGAATGCGCCAAAAAGCGCCAAGCAAAGTTAAGTTATTGTTCAGTATGAGCTCAGAAATGTGCCTACTTAAGAGAGGGAAGATATGAACTTTAGCTCCTTTGATTACTTTATTGCAGTTGCAGAAGAACTTAGCTTTACTCGTGCGGCCGAGCGGCTCAATGTAACTCAGCAGACGCTTTCTGCTCATATAGCTGGTCTTGAGCGCGAGTTGCATGTGAGATTAGTTGATCGCCATGTGCCCTTGGCGCTGACATATGCTGGTGAAGAATTTCTTGAACATGCGCGGCATTTCCAGGCTGAGCGTCGCGTGATGGAGCAGGAATTTCGCGATATTTCTGGCAACCAGCGTGGTCTTTTGCGTATTGGTGTGGCGTCTACGCGTGGTCACATTATCATGCCGCGTGCTATTGCCAGTTTTCAGCGTCGCTATCCTCAGATTACGGTCAGCTTGTATGAGAGCGAAAACCAAGACTTGGTACAGCTGTTGCGCGAAGGACGCGTTGATATGGTTGTGGCAACAATCGAACCCGATGCACAGGGATTGGTGGTGCGAGATTTGTACGATGAGGCAGTTATGCTGCTTTGTCGTCAAGATTTGCTTGAACGCTACTATCCTGGTCACGTAGAAGAAGTGGTGGCAGAGGCGGCGAAGGACGGTGGTCTCAAAGCACTAGAAAAGCTGCCGTTTTTGCTGGTAGGAGAGGGAGATGTACCAGGGGCGGTGCCTCGCCAGGCTTTTCGTCGCGAAAACATTCATCCTGACGTGCGTGTGATTTCCAAAAATGCTGAAACCCTGGTGGCACTGGCATACCGTGGGGTAGGTGCTTGTTTTTGCTCATCTGAACTGGCTCACACGAGTTTTCCCAACTCAGCAGAAGCAGGTATGCGTCTTATAGACCTTGGTGAGGGCGCAAAATATCCCATCTGTGTCGCATGGCGCAACTCCCCCCATACGTGGTCTATGGTTACGGCCTTTTATGATTTGCTCCAAGTCAAAGTTAGGGATGGCAAGGGCTGGTCGGCAGAAGATCCTATCTAGGAGCTGCAATGAGCAAAACTCAGGCATTTCATGTGATCTCTGGTGGAGGGCAGCTACGCTTTGTGCCTACAAAAGAGATGCTGGCAGGAGAACTTCTTGTGGCAGCAGGCATTTCTAGACGGCAGACTCAGCGCATCTTTGCCGAAGGACGCTTGCGTTCGGCAGAGCAGATCCTGCATCCTGAGGGCATGCTCAGTGCTTGGGAAGAAGTAACGCTTCAGCTAGCCGTTAAACCAGTGCAGCAGCTGAATCCATCTGCAGCGGAAGGCTTTTCTTTGCTTGCGGCGGATGAGTTTTTCCTTGCAGTCGATAAACCTGCGGGTATATTGGTGCATGGAGATGGAACAGGAGCTCCCAATCTGAGCGAGCGAGTTGCAGGATATCTACACACGCAGGGTTATGCTGTGCGGCCTCAGGCAATTCAGCGTCTCGATGTGGCAACGACGGGACTTGTGATTTTCTCTCTTACAGAGGAATTCCAACCTGCCTTTGATACTCTGGTGGCAAGCAGTGCTTTGCATAAAAGCTATTTGGCTGTGGTCTCAGGCGTTTTCCCCTTGCATATTCATCAGATAGATGCAGCTATCGGTCGCGATCGTCATGATGCTCATCGCATGCGTATAAATCCCTATGGAAAAGAAGCGCATACTCGTGTTCATGTACTTCAACGCCGCAATGGTTTGAGCTTACTGGAGCTTGAGTTGCTCTCTGGACGTCGCCATCAAATTCGAGTGCATCTTGCTTCTGTGGGATTTCCTTTGCTAGGAGATGGCCTTTATGGTGGAGCGCCACACCCTGACGGTCTGATGCTGCATGCTTGGCGTGAGGAGTTTGAGCATCCAGTAACTCAGCAGCAAATAACGCTCGAAACCGCCTTTCCAAAACGCTTTGTCAAGCTGGGCTTTACTGCGTCATAATAGGCTTTAAGAATTGGGGGAGAAATACGGCAAAAGAGAGAGGCAACCATGGCTGATACCATGCGTGGCGTGTACACCAACCTAACTAAAATTAGGCGTGATGTGTTCCGCGAAGTCGCAAAGATTTGCTATAGCATCCCGAGTCATCCCGAAAGTGGTGATGAATATTTTGATGATGCATTTGAAAATCTGCCGTACAAGATTTTGCCTGGTGATGTAGCTACCTATCGTGAGTCAGTTTTTCTTGAGCGTGCTATTATTTCCGAGCGCATTCGTCTAGCTTTGGGCCTGCCTTTGCAAGGTGTTGACAAGCCCCGTCGTGTTTCTGAGGGAATCAAAGAAGCTACAACGAACGGTTTGGACTACTATAAGCCGCCACTGATTAACGTTATCAAGTTTGCCTGCAATGCTTGCAAAGACAATGTGTATGAAGTCACCAACAGCTGTCAGGGCTGCCTTGCGCATCCTTGCCGTGAGATTTGTCCCAAGCAGGCGATTTCGTTTCACAACAAGCGCGCGGTTATCGATCAAGACCTTTGCATCAAGTGTGGCCGTTGCGCTCAGATTTGTCCTTACCACGCAATTCATCATCACGTGCGTCCCTGTGCTGATGCCTGCGGCATGCACTGCATTGGTTCTGATGAGCATGGACGTGCTGAAATTGATTATGAAAAATGCGTTTCTTGCGGCCAGTGCCTCATTAACTGCCCCTTTGGCGCTATTGCCGATAAGAGTCAGATTGCGCAGGTTATATTCTCCATTCTTCAGGGAGAAGAAGTGATCGCTGCGGTTGCGCCTGCCTTTGTTGGCCAATTTGGTGGTAAAGGCAATGTTGGCAAGCTGCGTGAAGCTTTCAAGTTATTAGGCTTCTCGGGTGTTGAAGAAGTCGCTTTGGGTGCCGACCTCTGCACGGTACAGGAAGCCGAGGATTACCTTTCCGAGGTACCTGATAAGCTGCCGTTTATGGGCACATCTTGTTGTCCTGCATGGGCTTCTATGGCAAAGAAGGAATTCCCCGAGCACAAGGAAGCTATTTCAATGGCGCTGACTCCGATGGTTTTGACAGCGCGTATGATTCGTAGCCAGCATCCCAATGCAAAGATAGTTTTTGTAGGGCCTTGTGCAGCAAAGAAGGGCGAAGCGCTTCGCAAGTCTGTTCGCTCTGAGGTTGACTTTGTGTTGACCTTTGAGGAAATGGCAGGCATGATGGAAGCCAAGGATATCGATTACCTCAGATTGCATGATGACAATAAGAGCGATTTTGATGTTGCGAGCGCCGACGGTCGTGGCTTTGCGGTCGCAGGTGGTGTGGCAAACGCGGTTGTCAATGCAATTCATGAGAAGTACCCTGACCGTGAGGTGCCCATCGCAAATGCTGAGGGTCTTGATGAGTGCCGCCAAATGATGAAAGATGCCATCAAAGGCAAATATCCCGGCTATCTATTGGAGGGTATGGCCTGTCCTGGTGGCTGTGTGGCTGGTGCTGGTACTTTAGTACAGATCAAGAAGTCAGCCTCTGCAGTTAAGCGTTATGCCAAGAGGTCGCCACACAAGTTTGCTACCGAAAATGAATACCTCGATCAACTGGAGAGCCTTACGGCTGATTTTGATTCTGAGTAAGTAATTTGCGCAAATAGGTATAACCAAGCAGAGCTTATGTTTAACGTGCTCTGGGATATATGGCACAGAGCTTATAGGATAAAAGTGTGCCTGATTTTAGAGGCGTTGACATAGGTCAGCGCCTCTTTTCGGCTCTGAGCGTATAGGGAAATGCCGTGGTCTGACACATACGCAGGCGTGCAACCGATAAGTGGTAGAGGAAAAGATGCTTTCCAACACATGCAAGTTTCGCTATTTGGAATACGGGTGGGATACACACCACAAACACAAGCCACAAATATCAACCGCAAATGGTTCATCCTTCGAAGTGAGCAAACGTAAAACCGCTGGTCATTTTTTTCGCAAGTCTGAAGGATGAACCATCTATCGAAACGAACCATCTATCGAAATTTTGGCAGTGCGGGGAAAGGGGTTCATCGTGCATCGCCTCTAAAGCTCCTCATTCACTGCCCCATTTGGGAAGAGGGTTCCTCTTTCATCATCCCACTCGGAAAGGGTTCCTTTTCCACGTTTGGCTTCACAAAAGGCCTGGAAAATTTTTTGGTCAATGATGAATCGTGAACCGAATTCCGATGGAGCTGATGAATCGTGAACCGTTTTCGACCCGTTGCAGCTTTGCGCCGTAACACGTAGCGCGTTGAGGGTTGTTGTGGCCTGCTTCTTAACAACTTAAGGCTGTGTCTGGGGTCATCTCAGGCTCTATGTATGACGCATAATCAGACACACTTTTTGTTCTGTATGCATGGCTTTGCTTGCATTTTTGTTCTGCTCTTATGACTAAGGTCCGCTGACTTACGCCAGCGGACCCCGAGTCGTTTTAGAACTTCGTACAAAACTACGATCGGCTTTGCTTACGCGCTCTTCTCACCAGAAATAGATGCGTAGAACTTGGAGTCGGAGAAGACATCCTTGATGGTTTTGCCGTGGATGAAGGGAAGAGCCAAGAACTCGTCGACCGTAGGAACCAAAGGACTGCAATCTACAAAGTGATTCTTGCTATTACGCCTGCTGGTGTCCTGTGCACGCCACGCCTCGAAGTTAACGTCGGTCAGGTAATAGACATTGCCGTCGACCTTCATATACACTGAGTGATTGCAGTGCAGATAGTCGGCGAGCTCGTCGTAATTAATCTCGAGTGCCTCAGCAGCTTTCTTGCCCATGTGTGCCACCTTTCCTCGGATGAGCGATGCTTCCATAATCCAATAGTAGCCCGAAATTACTGTTTTTATACGCACAGCCATTTACCGATAGGTAAGCGTTGTATTCGCGGGATTTTCTGAGGAAAAAATACAAAATCCGCAGTTGATTGCCCAAAAAAATAAGCATAAATGATGCCTTGGTGAGCATGCTTTGAAGGCATTGTGAATATCAAGAATTTGTTGGTTTCTTTTTTGCTTATGCGTTTTGTAGGATAAGCAAATCGCGTCTGCCTGCGGCGTGTGCCAAGCATATTATGCTTCATCGTTGCTTTGAGTTTCAACTAGCTTAGGATTGTCTGCAGCAGTGCTGTTGTGTCATTGACAATACGTGGCGCTCCATGCTCAAGCAAAAAGTCATGGTCACGGAAGCCCCAACCCACCACAATACAGTCACAGCCAGTATTGTGAGCGGTATCGATGTCAACTTCTGAGTCGCCAATGTAGACACAATCAGCTGGTGCGAGTCCAAAGCTTTTGAGCGCTGCTTGTACCATGTCGGGAGCGGGTTTGCGCCGCACGCTTTCGCGCTCACCGACGGCAATATCAAACCTACCAGGGAAATACTGCTTCACAAGTTCCTGAACAGCGAAATCGCCCTTGTTAGAAACCACAGCGCAGCGAATATTTTGCGCGTGTAAGGCATCGAGCAGCTCATATATACCTGGATAGGGGGCAGTTGCCTGTGCGCAGTGATCTGCATAATAAGCTTTGAACTCTGCTAGGATTTGCTGTGTTAGCGACTCAGGCGTATGTGCGGGTACCGAATGTCCAATGAGAAACTCCATACCATTACCTAGATTGCGGCGAGTTTCTTCATGACTTTTTTTGGGCATGCCGTGGAGCTCGAGGGCATAGTTAACCGAGGACCAGAGGTCCTCAAGGGTATTCAAGATGGTGCCATCCATATCAAAAATTGCTGCTGAATAAGCCATATGTATCCTTAGTCTTGAAACGATGTGGCAAGCACTAATAGATGCTATTCTGCTAGAATTCTATGCTATCCGTCTTGGAGTTGGTATGCGGTTGTGTCTACCGCGTGAAGGAGTCTTTTGTGAACGTGCTTAATATCATCCTTGTTGTTCTGCTTATTGCTTCTGGTTTGTTCACGGGGTTGCTTATCCTGATGCACTCTGGCAAAGGAACAGGCGTCTCTGACATGATTGCTAGCTCCATGTACAATTCCGCTGCTGGCTCTGCTGTTTGGGAAAAGAATCTTGACCGTTTGACTGTTATTTCTGCGGTGGTCTTTGGTTTGTGCATCGTGATTATGGCCCTGACTTTCCCTCTTGGCACCATCTAAGCCCTGCTTACATCGCGTACGTCCAAACCCGCAGTTTCCCCTGCGGGTTTTTCATGCCTTGCGCCACTGCGCCATGTCAAATGCTACCGGTTATTTCATCCCCTCGCTGCTTTGCTTGCCAAAATACCGATCATTTCATCCAGCGCGGCCCTATTTGCCAAACGCCACACATTCTTTCAACCAACACGGCCTTGTTTGCCAAAAGCCACATATCATTTCAAATGACGCAGCTCTATGTGCCAAAAGCCACGGATTACTTCAAAAAAATGTCAGAAGTCACAGATCTCTTCATTGCCATCAACATTTGTGCAGGTAGATTTTTTTCGCGTGAAATGCAATGTGGCTTTTGGCAAAAAAAGTGAAATAGAACGTGGCTTTTGGCGCTTGGGCATGAAACGACATGTGGCGTTTGGCAAGCAGGGCGGGGCGAGGCTTGAGATGACTCGCAACATATCGTGAATCTCGCGGCAATAAAAAGAGAGCCTCCCGAAGGAGGCTCTCAGCCGCGCTTATTTGGCGTAAGACGAGCTTACTTTGCCCAACCGATGTTCTCGGCCTGGATGCCGGAGAGCAGAGCGGGGCCCCAGTTGGCAAGACCAGCCTTGCAGAGCATGCAGTCTGCACCAGCGTACAGAGGGATGAATGCGTAAGAAGCGAGAGCTTCTTTCTCAGCCTCGTTGAAGGCCTTCATCTGCTCAGCGTGATCGGAGATGCCGGTGACAGCGACAAACTTCTCGTCGAGCTCCTTGGAGCCAGTGTGCGTGAAGTTGGAGAAGCTGTCGATGCCAAAGATCTGCTTACCGTTGTTGTAGGAAGCATAGCTGGAGTTCCAACCAAGGAGGAAGGTATCCCAGTTGCCGCCGGTCAGAGTCTTGGAGAACTCAGAACTAGGCTTGTTGTCGATGTCAATCTTCATGCCAGCATCCTTAGCCATCTTCTGGATAGCGGCTGCACGATTCTTGACGGTGTTGGAGTCACCAATGGCGGTAAAGGTAAAGGCGACCTGCTTGCCGTCCTTCTCGTAGTAACCGTCCTTGCCCATGGTGTAGCCAGCATCCTCAAGGGTCTTCTTGGCGGCAGCAATCTGCTCGTCGCCAGGCTTGGGATCAGTGACATCCTTGGGCAGGTTGCTCTCATAGCCGTCCATCCAAGGCAGAATAATCAGCGAGCCCAAGCGCTTCTCAGACCAGTTAACGCCCTGATAGACGATGCCCAAGATGGTCTCGGTGTTGATGCATTGGGCGAAAGCCTTGCGGACTGCAATGTCCTTGAGGCCCTCACGGGAAGCGTTGACCTCGATGCAAGCAATGCTGGGGGAGTCGCCACGACGTACTTCGGTGTTTTCCATACCCAAGAAGTTGGAGAGCATCTCGGCAGTACCGCTTTGACCAGCTTCAGTTGCGTCAATCTCACCATTCTTGAAGGCGTTGAACATTGCCTGAGCGTCCATCTGCTTGAAGGTGATGGACTCGAGTTTAGCCTCATCGCCCCACCATTTGTCATTGCGTACAAAGGTAATTTCAGTCTCGTCGGCCTTGTCGATGACGAAAGGACCGCAGCCCCACTCGTTGTGCCAGTTGTTGACCCATCCTTCGTTGAAGACCTTAGGATCAGCAGCTGCGGGATGTAGAGCACCCATCAGAGCCTCATAGGGGTAGTAAGGTTTATCAAAGGTGATGATAGCCTGCTTGTCATTCTCACCCTTCTCGACGCTTGAAATCTGATCAAAGCCGTCGGTACTAGAAGGAGTAAAGTCCTTGTTTTGGCCATTCATGCAGGTCCACAGGGCCTTAATAGCGGTCCAATCGATGGGGGTGCCATCGTTAAAGACTGCCTTCTCGGCGAGATTGATGGTTACAACCTGCTTACTGTCCTTATCTTCAACAGAGCTGGACTCAACAAAGTTGGGGTTGGGCTTGAATTCCTTTGCAGTAGGATCGCAGTCATAAAGAACTGCAGCCTGGTTGTAAAGGCTCCAGAACCACCTTATGTAGGTGGTGTTGCCATTTACGCTGAAGTAGTTGAAATCCGGGCCAATCTCGGTAACGGGGAGCACGAGGGTGCCGCCGTCCTTGATTGCATCGCGCTCGAGCGGGTTGTTGTAGATCTTGCCCTTCTCAGGGATGGGAAGCTTATCAAGCGGGGTGGTTGCGGGAGAGCCGTTCTGGGGCTCGATGCCTGCGTCGCCTGCGTTAGAGCCAGCGCCGCTGTTGCCAGACTTGCCGCAGCCAGCCAGACCAAGTCCGGCGATGGTGGCAGCAGTGCCTGCCATACCCAAGAACGAACGACGAGAAAGTGCCATGTTTCCTCCAAAATGTCAGCGAACAGGTAACTGGTGCTGAAAAAGCACCTTTTGGTGCTCCGCAATATCCTATTAGAAATCACATAAAAAGTGGTGGCATATCTGTGGATAGACGTTTCTAGTCTGTTACATAATGCCAAGAATGTCCTGTACATACAAAAAAGTGACCCGCAAATTGCGAATCACTTTCAGCTTGTTTATTTGCAATGAAGCTATGCTTAACCCTTATGGCCAGAAAGGAGACTAGAGGAGGAAACCAACTTGCCATCCTGATAGACCATGCGCTCGCGCGTGCGTTCAATCTTGGGGTCAGGAATGGGGATAGCAGAAAGCAGAGCCTGAGTGTAGGGATCTTGCGGATTGGTAAAGACTTCCTCAGTATCTCCCTGCTCGACAATCTTGCCTAGGTGCATAACGGCAACACTGTCGGAGATGTGGCGAATAACTGCCAGGTCATGGGCAACAAAGAGATAAGAAATCTTGAGCTGTACCTGCAGATCTTCAAGCAGGTTGATGATACCTGCCTGAATGGAGACATCCAAGGAGGCAATAGGCTCATCAAGCAGCAAAATCTTGGGGCTGGTAGCAAGGGCACGTGCAATAGCAATACGCTGACGTTGCCCACCTGAGAACTGAGAGGGGAAGCGGTCAACATAGTCGGGATTGATACCGACAAGATGCATCAGTTCACCGATACGTTTATTTATATCCTTGGGTGCCCACTTTTGCGCACGTAGGGGTTCTGCCAGCACATCATAGATGGGCATACGAGGGTCAAGCGAGCTCATGGGATCTTGGAAGATAACTTGCAAATCACGCCTAAGCTCGCGACGCTCGCGGTTGTTTTTAAGGGTTGCAATATCCTTGCCCAGTACAGTAATGCTGCCGCTTTCAGGTTTAACGAGATCCATGATCTGCATCAGGGTGGTGGACTTACCCGAGCCAGACTCGCCAACCAATGCCAGTGTCTCACCCTCATGGAGCTTGAAAGAGACATGGTCAACAGCGGTCATCGTACCCTTGTCACGACGAATTAAACCCTTGCCCTGAACAGGGAAAGTCTTTACCAAATCCTTAACCTCAAGGACAATGGGTCGCTGATCGCGAGGTACTTCGGCCCACTTGGCAGGCAAGGGCTCAAGCTCGGGATATACATCCTGGAAGTTTAAGTGGCGATCGCGGATGGTTGCGAGCTTGTGACAGCTTACAAGGTGGCCTTCGGCAGCATTAAAAGGATCAAGAGTTGGCTCAATCTCAAAGCATGATCCGCTTGCCATGGGGCAACGCGGTGAGAAGGGGCAACCCTTGGGAATAGCGGCCAGTGAAGGGGGATTGCCCTTGATGGGAACCAGACGATGCTCAGCCGCCATGTGGGGTTTGGGAACAGCACCCAAAAGGCCCATGGTGTAAGGATGAGAAGGCTGGTCAAAGATCGTATCGATACTGGCGCGCTCGACAGCACGACCAGCATACATAACCAAGACATCGTCTGCGGTGCCCGCGATAACACCCAAGTCGTGGGTAATTAGGACAACAGCGGCGCCCGTCTCACGTTGGGCTACGGCGAGTACATCTAAAATCTGTGCCTGAATGGTTACGTCGAGTGCTGTGGTAGGCTCGTCTGCAATGATGACATCAGGGTCATTAGCAATAGCAATGGCAATAACAACGCGCTGACGCATACCGCCAGAAAACTCGTGAGGATAGGCGTCCAGACGATCCTCAGGGTTGGTAATACCAACCATGGTAAGCAGTTCGATGCAGCGATCATGTAGCTGCTGATTGGTCATATTGGGGTTATGAATTAGCAAAGTTTCTGCTAGCTGATCACCAATACTAAACATAGGTGTCAAGGCAGACAGAGGGTCTTGGAAAATCATTGAGATGGATTTGCCGCGGAAGGCTGCCATCTCCTCGTCCGTCTTGCCTACCAGCTCTTCTCCATCAAATTTGACCGAACCAGTGACATGAGCATTGTCATCAAGAAGGCCAATCAAAGAAAGAGCAGTTACCGACTTGCCTGAACCCGACTCGCCTACAATGCCCAAGGTGCGCCCGCGCCAAAGGTCAAAGTTAACACCACGTACGGCGTCGACTCGGCCTGCCTCGGTTGCAAAAGACACCTTGAGGTTGCGAATACTCATGATAGGGTCGCCCTGAGGGGCGCCCTTGGGTCCGTTATTTTCAAGCAGCTCATAGCGCAGGGTATCGTCCTTGGCGACCCAAGAGGTCTGCGTGCTTGTACTTGTCGTTTCGGCCATTTTGTAGCTCCGTCACTTTCATTTGTTGTGCGCTCGCAGGTGAGCGCGCCATACCCAAGACGTTAAATCGTGAATTGTCTTTAAGCCTTAGCGGTCTCGGTAGTAGCTGCATCCTCTTCGGCGTCATCTTCTACAGTGCCGGCAGCGCGGGAATACGGATCGATTGCATCGCGCAGACCATCGCCGATGAGCTGCATACTGACGCAGAGCACAATCAAAACGATAGAGGGAATGAGAATAACCCAAGGGGCAGAAAGCATGGCAGATGAGCCCTGGCTCAAAAGGTAGCCCAAGGATGTATCGGGAGCCTTGATGCCTAGACCCAAGAAGCTATATGCGGTCTCGGAGTTAATACCGCCAATAACACCCAATACCGTGTCCAAAATCAAGATGGAGCCAAGGTTGGGGATGAGGTGACGAATAATGGTCTTGATAGGGGAGACACCCATGTATTTTGCGGCGCGAACATAGTCGCGTTCACGCAGAGAAAGCGCCATGGTACGCAGGGTACGGGCGTAGCCAATCCAACCAAAGGCAGTCAGGCCCACAATCAGCATCCACCAGCCCTCAGTACCACTGGAGGCACGGACCACCATAGCTACAAGCAAAAAGCTTGGGATGATGAGTAGCATGTCGAGGAACCACATGCCGATTTTCTCAGGAACGCCGCGGACATAGGCAATAGAGGTGCCAACAATTGCAGCGATGATGGTGGTCAGCACAGAATAAATAATGCCAATTGCCAAAGAACGGCCCAAACCATGGACAACGCTGGCAAAGAGATCAAAACCACCGCCGTCGGTACCAAACCAGTGCGTCGCATTGGGGGGCACATTGAGTGCCGTGAAATCGGGATCGGTATAGGTAAAGGGCGTCATATATGGCCCAAAAATAGCGAGAATAATCAAAATAATCAGGATAACAAGACCCACCATAGCGCTGCGCTGGCGCACAAAACGGCGGCCAATAAGCGAAAAATAGCCAATGCGTTTGACCTCGCCGCCGGAGCTACCTAGCTCGTCAGCCAAAAGCTCGAGCTCTGCGTTGGTGAGGTGGGTTTCGTCAGTTTTTGCGTCCGTATTTTCAGGGGACGCAACCTGTCTTTTTTCTTCAGACATCGTGCTCTCCTTAGCTCATCTTGATTCGAGGATCGAGTGCTGCAGCAAAGAGGTCGGCAAGCAGAGCACCGACGAGCGTACAAGCACCACTGAAGGCGGCAACAGCAACCGCACCATGAATATTGTTATTGTTGATGCAGTTGATGAAGTATTCACCAAGGCCGTGGATAGCAAAAATCTTCTCGGTCATAACGGCACCAGTAAAGATGCCAGCGATGGAGAAGGCTACAGATACGGCAGTAGGAATCAAAGATGCACGAAGAGCGTGCTTGCGAATAGCCTGCTTTTTTGTGAGACCTTTTGCACGAGCAGTGCGCACATAGTCAGCATGCATTTCGTCAAGTAGATATGTACGCTGACCCAAGTGATAACCAACGGCACTGATAATAGTAAGCACGATGGTTGGCAGCAAAATGTGCTGGAGGAAGTCGAGCAAACCAATAAAGAAGTTGGAACCGCTATAGCTGGAAAGTCCCGTTACATAGAAGATGCGTGTGCCAGTCGCGGTATTGACCTCGATTGCAAAAAATACAATCAGAATTGCCAAAACAACAGTTGGGATAACCATAAACAGCGAGGCGACACCGCTCCAAAAACGGTCTTGCCATTGATATTGGCGTTGAGCGGTGTAGACACCTAGGCTCACGCCGACCACGATAGAAATAATGGTAGCAAGTAGCATGAGCTGGACAGAAGCGCCAATGCGGGAAGAGATTTCGTGGTTAACCGAAGCGCCCGTAGGAGTCTTGCCAAAGTCACCCTTGGTGAGGATGTCGCCAATCCACTTTTGATAGCGCTCCATGATAGGCGTCTTATCGTTGAGGTTGGCAGCATCAAGCGCCCACTCGATGGATTCTTGTGGGGGACGTGGAGTACGAGACTCATAATTAGAACGTGGACTCATAAAAGCTGAGGCCAGAAAGTAAGTGAGCGAGGTTGCTACAAAAATCATAACTATGTAGTTCAAAACTCGCTTAACGACGTATCCGACGAATCGCGCCATGAACGCTCCCCATTCCAGTCCGCATCGTGTTTGATGCGGGAGACGTACAGTTACTTGTTAACTGCTGCCCCTTCTTGCATTATGCGTACATACAGAAGACCCAGACGAGCAGTCTGCTGTATAACGCAGCTAGGCATGCCAATTAAACAGTGGGGTAATAGGGTACCTCATAGACAATGGGCACGCAGCACAGCATTCGATATTTTATCATGTTTGAAATTTCTGCAGCAAATTTATGAAATTTTCTTCTGCGTACTAGGAGCTTGCTGTTCATCTTTGCTAAACCTTCGAGCCCCCTAAATGAAACCCCCCTGTAATCCATCCGCAATGTGGGTTAGCAAAGATAATTTAAGTTTTGTTTAGACGAGTCTGCGTTATTCCACAAATTTTTGATGCGAACTGGGGATTTGTATCCGGCGACAGGAGAGCTTTATGAACTCAAAAGAAGTTGCCTACATCATTAAGAGGGTCCTCTTTGCTTTTGTCACAATCTGGGCAGTCATTACAATCACTTTTTTTGTAATGCACTCTGTACCAGGTGGACCCTTTGCGAGTGAGAAGGCAGTTACGCCTGCTGCAAAAGCAGCACTTGAAGAGAAATTTGGTCTCGACAAGCCCTTGTTTGAGCAGTATCTCACCTACCTAGGTGGTGCTGCACACTTTGACTTTGGTCCCTCGCTCAAACAGCGCGGTCGTGAAGTAACCACTATTGTTGCCGATGGCATGAAGACTTCAGCAAAGCTTGGTGTTATTGCGCTGATTATCGCTACAGCATCAGGCGTTTTGCTTGGCGCTCTTGCTGCACTGAGGCGCAATACTGTCGCTGATAAGATCATCATGGTTATCACGACAGCGTTTGTATCGATGCCGTCATTTATTATGGGCACGCTGTTCTTATTACTTTTTGCCATTGAACTGCATGTGCTACCAGCAAACGGTGCAGCCAAAGGTGGCCTGATACTGCCCATTGTGACCTTGGCGCTTTATCCGATGGCATATATTACGCGTTTGACGCGCTCCTCAATGCTTGATGTATTGGGACAGGACTACATTCGCACTGCCAAGGCAAAAGGCGTTTCTCAGCGCAACATTATTCTTAAACATGCTCTGAAGAATTCCTTGATTCCCGTTATTACGTATCTGGGGCCCGAACTTGCCTACATCACTACAGGTTCGCTGGTTGTTGAGCAGATTTTTGCGGTGCCTGGCATTGGTCGTGCATTTGTTAACTCAATCACTGGTCGTGATTACCCGCTCATCATGGGTACCACAATTATTCTCGCCACACTCATTGTGGTTATGAACCTTGTAAGTGACATTTTGTATCGCGTGGTTGATCCGCGCATCAGCCTGGATTAGGAGCGATGATGAACAAGAATCCCCTGAGTATGCAGGTTGACATGGACGATTTTCTTCCTGCATCTGAGGAAGAAAAGTCCTACATGGTGCAAATGCGCGCCAGCTCGACCTTCTTCCGTGATGGTTGCAAGCGTTTTTACAAAAACAAGGTTGCCTTTACTAGCTTGGTAGTCATTGTGTTGATTGTCATCTCGGCTATCGTGCTGCCGATTGTGTGGCCATATTCCTATGATGTGCAGCTGGGTGTTCAGCCGGGTAAACCTGTTGATGCTTCTTATAACAATTTGGCTCCGATGGAGTATTCCCGCAGCGAACAGCAAATGATGGAAGACGGGCAATTTGTCTTTCCACATATTTTTGGTACTGACGCCTCTGGTCGTGACTACTTCATTCGTGTAGTTTACGGTACCCGCATCTCGTTGGCAGTAGGTTTCTTTGCCTCCATCATCGTGTTGATTGTGGGTCTGACCATGGGTTCCATCGCAGGTTTTGCGGGTGGTCGTGTCGACATGGCAATCATGCGTATCGTTGACATCATCTACTCCCTGCCCGATATGTTGATGGTTATCTTGTTGGCCTCAGTTATGCGAGCAAGTTTGGGTAGTGCCTTTGAGGGTACGGTGTTTGCAAAAATTGGTTCGAATATTTTGTCGCTGTTTATCATTTTTGCTTTGTTGTATTGGTGCTCGATGGCACGTCTCATCCGTGGCCAGATTTTGTCTTTGCGTGAGCAGGAATATGTTCTTGCAGCTCAGGCGGCAGGTGCTAAGGCAAAGTGGATTATTACCAAGCACCTGATTCCCAACTGCATTTCTATCATTATCATTTCGACAGCACTGCAAATTCCCTCTGCCATCTTTACGGAGAGCTTCCTGTCTTTCTTGGGCTTGGGTGTCAACGCTCCTATGCCTTCGCTGGGATCCCTTGCTTCTGATGCTCTTAACGGTATTTCAAGCTATCCCTCGCGTTTGGCAATTCCGGCTCTTGCCATTTCTCTTATCGTCTTGGGTCTTAACCTCTTTGGCGATGGTTTGCGTGACGCATTCGATCCCAAGCTTAACAACTAGGAAGGGAGGGGATTTAGATGGCGCTTCTTGAAGTAAAGGATTTGCATACATCCTTCTTTACGGATGCAGGTGAGGTAAAAGCAGTTAACGGTGTAAACTTCAACCTCGATCACGGCAAGGTGTTGGGCATTGTAGGCGAGTCCGGCTCGGGTAAGTCGGTAACCGCATACTCCATCATGCAAATCTTGGCCCCTACGGGAAAAATTGTCAGTGGCTCTATCAAGCTTGACGGCCAAGAGCTAGTGGGTGCGGGTGAGCAGGTCATGCGAAATGTGCGTGGCAACAAAGTCTCAATTATCTTCCAGGATCCGATGACCTCTTTGAATCCCACCCTGACCATTGGTCACCAGTTAATGGAAGCCATTCTTTTGCATACCGATCGTACGCGCGAACAAGCAGAGGCGCGTGCCATTGAGATGCTGAGCTTAGTTAACGTCAATGAGCCTGCAAAGCGTATGAAGCAGTACCCACACGAGTTTTCGGGTGGCATGCGGCAGCGTGTCATGATTGCTATGGCGCTCGCCTGCGAACCCGATATTTTGATTGCAGATGAGCCAACTACGGCGCTTGACGTAACGATTCAGGCACAGATTCTCGAGCTGATGCAAAAGCTACAGCGCGAGATGGGCATGGCAATTATCATGATTACTCATGACTTGGGTGTTGTTGCCCAAATGTGTGATGAGATTGTTGTTATGTATGCGGGCTCTTATTGCGAGCGAGGCACCGCAGACGAGATTTTCTACAACCCACGTCATGAGTACACTCGTGGCCTGCTTCGCTCTATTCCGACTTTAGGATCGATGGGCCAAAAGTTGCACCCTATTACGGGTACCCCGATTGACCTGCTCAATCTTCCTGAGGGCTGTCCTTTTGCCCCTCGTTGCGAAAAGGCCATGAAGATTTGCATTAAGCACCCTGCCGAGTCGATGGATATCAATGAATTCCACAAAGCGTCTTGCTGGCTTAATGTCAAAGATCTCTACGAAAAGCAACAGTCTGCTTCTGTTGTGAGTGCTCAGGAAGGAGGCGAGGCATAAGATGGCTGACGAAATCAAAGCCTCTGCAAACGAGGAAACTCCTTTGGTTGAAATTCGCAATCTCAAGAAATATTTTCCCGTAAAGACAGGCTTCTTTGGCTCGACGCCGCTTAAAGCGGTCGACGATGTTTCGTTTTCGATTAAGCGTGGCGAGACCTTGGGCTTGGTAGGTGAGTCTGGCTGTGGCAAAACTACCGTCGGCCGTACCATTTTGCACTTATATGAACCCACCGCGGGTCAGGTTATTTACAACGGCAAGCCTGTCAATTCCAAGTCAAAAGAAGAGATGGCAGAGTTCCGCCGCAAAACGACGATGGTCTTTCAAGATCCCTATTCCTCGCTGAATCCTCGTATGACGGTTTCCGATATTATCGGTGAGCCTCTGGATGTACATGGTATGTACAGCTCAAAAAAGGAGCGCATGGATCGCATCCTCGAACTTATGGATCGTGTAGGTCTCAACTCCGAGCATGCCTCGCGTTATGCCCATGAGTTTTCAGGTGGTCAGCGTCAGCGTATTGGTATTGCGCGCGCTTTGGCAAGTGGTCCTGAGTTTATCGTCTGTGACGAGCCCGTTTCGGCACTAGATGTCTCCATTCAGGCACAGGTCATCAATATGTTTGACGAGTTGCAAGACGAGCTTGGCCTGACCTATCTCTTTATTGCTCATGACCTACTGGTGGTGCGTCATATTTCCGACCGTATTGCTGTTATGTATTTGGGCAAGATGGTTGAGCTAGCAGATGCTGCTGAGATTTATGACCACCCCATGCATCCCTATAGCAAATCTTTGCTTTCTGCAGTACCCATTCCCGACCCCAAGATTGCTCATGCCAACAAGCGAATTCCTTTGCAGGGCGATATTCCAAGTCCTCTGCATGCGCCGTCGGGTTGTCCGTTCCGTACTAGATGTCCGTTTGCAAATAAGAGTTGTTCTGCTTCCATGCCTGAATTCAAAGAAGTTAAACCAGGTCATTTTGTAGCTTGTCATCGCGTGGAAGAGATTAATTCTTAAGCATATTAATTCTTGGGTTCATCTTGGTTTCTGTTGCACTAAAAGTGCACTGAAATACTTGGTAACAGCTCGCTGTTATCAGAAGCTGGACAGTATCAAGTCTCAGGTCCGATAAAGGGGGAGTTAGCATGTCTCAGCTCACACGTAGGAATTTTGTTAAGACTGTTGGTCTGGCTGGTCTGACCTCGATGCTCGCTGCATGCGGCAACGGTGGTGGATCTGGTGCCGGGTCCGCAGCTGCAGGCGAGACCGTTGACAGCATTAGTGTTTGCTTGGCTTCCGAGCCTGACAGCATTGATCCCGCTCTCAACTCTGCAGTTGACGGCGCTACGATGATTTCTCACCTTTTTGCTGGTCTTGCAAAGTGGGAGAAGGATGGCAAAGGCTTCAAAATTGTCCCCGACTGCGTCACTGAGCTTCCCAAGGGTGAAGATACTGGTGATGGAAAGCTCACCTATACCTATACCTTGCGCGACGGCCTGAAGTGGAGCGATGGCAAGGATCTTACGGCCAACGATTTTGTCTACTCTTGGAACCGTGCTGCAGGACCTGTACTATCTGGTGACTATAACTATATGTTTGACCAGATTGATGGCTATGCCGCAATGTGGGAGTCCAAGGAGACAGGCGAGACCAAGAAGAATGAAGAGACTGGTGAGGACGAACCTGTTCTCGAGTTTGTGAATCCTGACGCCAAGCTCAATGTCACTGCCAAGGATGACAAAACTCTCGTAGTTGTTGCGTCCAAGAGCTGCGAGCCTTACTGGAATGAGCTACTTGCCTTCCCGACCTTCTTCCCTGTTCGTGAGGACATCGTTAAGAGCGATAAGTGGGCGACTGATCCTTCGACCTACATCAGCAATGGCGCCTACAAGATGACCGCGTGGGATCACAACTCGGTCATTACTGTTCAGAAGAACGATAATTACTACGATGCTGACGCTGTCACGATGAAGGAGATTCAGTTCTACCTCTCTGACGATGCCAATAACATGCTATCCAACTTTGAGAATGGCACGTGGCAGCTCATCGATGATGTTCCCACTAATGAGATTGCTTCTCTGAAGGATAAGTATCCTGATGAGTTCAAGGTTGATGGTCAGCTGGGCACCTATTACGTCAACTGGAACGTCAATCTTGAGATTCTTCCTGCTGGTACCAAGCTTACCGGTGTCGAGGCCGAGAATGCGCGCGCCGAAATCCGCAAGGCAATCGCTCTGCTCTTTGACCGCAACCACATCATCAACGATATTGCTCAGGGCGGACAAGTACCTGCTTCTTCCTTTGTTGCTATGGGCATGACTGATGCTGACGGTTCTCAGTTCTACGAGAACGCTGGTGACAAAAAGAAGAATGGTTATATCGGCTACATTGATGTTTCAGACAAGTCTCTGGAGAAGAACTTTGATTCCGCTATTGAGACGCTGAAGAAGTACTACAAGTATGACGAGAAGCAAAAGACCTTTAGCGACTTCCCGTCTCTGACCTATCTGTACAATACCCAGGAATCTCACAAGATGATTGGTGAGTACCTGCAGGCAGCCCTATCTGGTATCGGCATCAATATCAAGCTGGAAAACCAAGAGTGGAACACCTTCCTGAATACCCGTAAGAACGGTGACTACGGTATTGCTCGTAACGGCTGGTTGGCAGACTACAACTACCCGATGACCTTCTTGGATATGTGGACTACGCAGTCTGGTAACAACGACGTCCAGTTTGGTAAGGGAGCTCACGCGAGCGTTAAGGCCTATAGCATTGATACCACTGATGTGGGCGGCGACCTCAAGGTTGAGAATGGTACTTGGGCTGAGACCTATGACAAGCTGATTGAGGCTATAAAGGCTGAGACCGATACCAAGAAAGCCTACGCTATGATGCACAAGGCCGAAGATTTGCTGATGTCTACTGGTTGCATCTGCCCTCTGTACTTCTACACTGACCTCTATATGGTTGACAAGAACCTCAAGGGCTTCTTCAGCATTCCTCTGGGCTACAAGTTCTTTACTTACAGCACGCTCAAGAAGTAGTTTGCATGTAGATTGTGGTGCGCTTGCGCTGCATGAGCTGGAATGAGAGGTGGCTGCCTTCGGGCGGTCGCCTTTTTTGGTGTGTTACCTGCCCTGCTGATGAATCGTGAATCCTTTTCCGCTGTCGGGGGAGAATCGTGAACCCCATTAAGCGATGGCAGCGGTGGCATGAGGGCGGCATGAGATGTGTGGAAGTTCCATTTACCTATAGACTAGGGAGAGCAAAAAAGGAGGGCGTAGATGCGCGTGACGATATATACCGATGGATCAAGTCGGGGCAATCCAGGCCCTGGTGGCTATGGTGCAGTGCTCATATATATAGATAAGCAGGGTGTAGAGCATCGTCGCGAGTTATCTGCGGGTTATCAGCGTACAACCAACAATCGTATGGAGCTTATGGCGGTCATTGCGGGTCTTGAGGCGCTTAAAAAGCCTTGTGAAGTAGAGCTGCATTCCGACTCCCAATATGTTGTTAACGCTTTTAACAAGCATTGGGTAGACGGCTGGAAATCTCGCGGTTGGAAAACCGCCTCAAAGCAGCCTGTCAAAAATCCCGATCTTTGGAAACGCCTCCTACAAGCAAAGCAGCCCCACAAAGTGAGCTTCATATGGGTCAAAGGACATGCAGGTCACGAGCTTAATGAGCGCTGTGATGAACTGGCAACCAAGGCGGCAGATGGTGAGTTGGGCCCCCTTCTTATCGACAAAGGTTTCGCTGATTAAGCCAAACTATGTTTTCTGCAAAAAAGTGCATGAAACTTATGGCTTTCTGCTTGAAATTAACCGCCGTTACAGGGTAATCTATGCTTTGTGTGAGTTCTGCCCACACACTGTATCTGTTGGCCCCCGATAGCAAGGTCAGTTTCCACACGTGCGAGGTTGCACGGCGAGCGGGTGCGTTGCGGCGCCCATCGTACGTTAGACAGCGCCCTACGGCAGCGATCACCGCGATCGGGGCCCCGTTGTTCGAAAGGGGTCCACCTTTGAGTGAGATTCAAAACTCGTCCGTCTTTGCGTTGGATGAAGTATCCGACGAGGAGATGAACAAGCTCATTGACGGCACCATTACTGCCTTTGATGAGGGCGACTTGGTCACTGGTACCGTCGTCAAGATTGAGCATGATGAGGTTCTGCTGGACATTGGCTTCAAGAGCGAGGGCGTTATTCCTTCTCGTGAGCTCTCCATCCGTAAGGATGTTGATCCTTCCGAGATCGTGCACCTTGGCGATCAGATTGAGGCTTTGGTTCTCCAGAAGGAGGACAAGGAAGGCCGTCTGATTCTCTCCAAGAAGCGTGCTGAGTACGAACGTGCTTGGAATAGCGTTGAGGAGAAGTTCAACGCCAACGAGAACGTCGAAGGCGAAGTTATCGAGGTCGTTAAGGGTGGTCTTATCCTTGACATTGGCCTGCGCGGCTTCCTGCCTGCTTCTCTTGTTGACCTTCGTCGCGTCAAGGATCTTGCAGCATTTATGGGCACTCGTATTGAGGCTCGTGTCATCGAGATGGACCGTAACCGCAACAACGTTGTCCTTTCTCGCCGTGTTGTTCTTGAGGAGGCTCGTAAGGCCGAGCGTTCCGACATTCTCTCCAAGCTCAAGCCTGGCATGCACCTCAAGGGTCAGGTTTCTTCCATCGTCGACTTTGGTGCTTTTGTCGACCTTGGCGGTATCGACGGTCTGGTTCACATCTCTGAGCTCTCTTGGAACCACGTTAACCACCCCTCCGAGGTTGTTAAGGTTGGTCAGGAGATTGAGGTTCAGGTCCTTGACGTTGATCTCAACCGCGAGCGTATCTCCTTGGGTCTCAAGCAGACCACCGAGGATCCTTGGCGTGTTCTCGTCAAGAAGTACCCCGTGGGCGCTATCATCGAGGGCGTTGTTACCAAGCTCGTCTCTTTTGGTGCCTTTGTCGACTTGGGCGACGGTGTCGAGGGTCTCGTGCACATCTCCGAGATGGCACGCCAGCACGTCGATCAGCCCAGCCAGGTTTGCAGCGTTGGTACCAAGGTCCAGGTCAAGGTCATGGAGATCGACCTCGACCGTCGTCGTATCTCCCTGTCGATGAAGTCCGCTGCTGAGACTCTCGGCTTTGAGGTTGACGTGACGCCGCTTGAGAACCCCGAGGCCGCTGAGGTCGCCGAGGAGCAGGAGCCCGAGGCTGTTGAGGCTGAAGTCGAGGCTACCGAGGCTGAGTAAGCTCGCGTTTTGTCCAGTTTGCTCGGATACATAGTTCGTTTAAGCGGAGTCGCCTTGTGTGGCTCCGCTTTTATTATGATGAGAGTAATTCTTTTGCTTAGCAATTGCTTGCCTCGGCGAGCGTTTTCGAGTTTTAGGAGCATCCATGGTAGAACAGAATATGAGTGATGTAGCCCAGCGACTTATGAGGTACTGCTCTATTTCTTCACCCTCAGATGCACTCTCTCAAAGCGAAGTTCCCTCATCTCCTGAACAGCATACGATGTCAGCTTGTATTGCAGATGATTTGCGTGAGCTGGGAGCCGAGGATGTAAGCATTGACGAACATGCCTATGTTATTGCTCATTGGCCAGCGAGCGTGGGCTCAGAAAACCTGCCTACCTTGGGTTTTTGTTGTCATGTTGATACCGTGCGTCAGGTGCATAATGCTCCTGTTTGTCCCCAGATAGTGACCTATCAGGGCGGTCGCTATGTGATTGGACATGATAGCGAGGGTAATGAAGTCGCCATCAGCCCAAAGACAAATCCTCAGCTGGCTCAGATGGTAGGCGAGCAGCTCATCTGCGCAGATGGAAGCACTTTATTGGGTGGAGATGACAAAGCAGGCTGCGCAGAAATCATTTCTTTGCTTGCTCGTCTCAAGGACAATCCCAGCCTGCCACATCCACGCCTTGCCGTAGCTTTTGTGCCTGATGAGGAGATTGGCCACGGTGCTTCTCTGCTTAATCTTGAGTGCTTTGGCGCGCGCTGGGGCTATACCATTGATGGCGGTCCGATGGGGGAGTTTTGCTATGAGACCTTTAACGCCGCAGAGGCACATCTCAAGGCGCGCGGTGTTTCGGTGCACACGGGCACCGCAAAAGGTTTGATGATTAATGCTGCCGAATGTTTGATGCATTACAACGAGTTGCTACCAGCGCAGGATCGTCCCGAATATACCGAGGGGCGCGATGGTTTTTATTATCTCGAGCGGATAAGTGGCGACTGCGAGGCAGCGACAGCTGATTACATTATTCGCGACCACGACGCTGTTAAGTTTGCCCAACGCAAGCAGTTGATGCAGGATGCGGTGGATTATTTTAATCAGCGCATAGATCCGAAGTGCTTAGTATCGGTATCCATGATCAGTATCACAATCTTGCAGATATTGTGCTACTTCCCGAAAATACGCCCCTTATTGAGCGCGCCCGTGCTGCATACAAGACTGTGGGCTACGAAATGAAGTGCATTCCCATGCGAGGTGGTACTGATGGCTCGCAGCTTTCTTTCCGTGGGTTTGCATGCGCAAATCTTTCTGCCTGCTATTACAATGCACATGGACCCATGGAATTTGTTCCTGTTGGCGAACTCGAGAGTATGGTCGATATGCTCCAAGAATTGGTGGCGCTTTATGCCCAACCCCATGCCTAGAACAAGCAAAGCGCGGATAGTGTTTCTCGTAGGTGGCATTGCTTCGGGAAAGTCAAGCGTGGCATCACAGCTCGAACAGTTGGATGCTATACGCATTGATCTTGACCAAATTTCGCGTGAGGTATTGGCTCCTGGTTCCGCCTTGCTTAAACATATTGCAAAGGAATTTGGAGCAGATCTTATTCAGGCAGACGGAAGCCTTGACCGAAAAAAGTTGGCCCTAAGGGCTTTTGCGACAGCTGAACGTACGGCGGCTCTTGAGGCACTCGAGCTGCCAGCAATTAAAAATAAGCTCGTAGAGCAGGTCAAACGTATTCAGGCAGCCCAGATACAGGTGCCCTGTGTTGTGGTTGAGGTTCCACTTCCCGATAAAATGGGACCACTTTTGAAGCTTGCGGATGAGGTGCTTGGTGTTATCTGTCCACTGGAACTTCGTCGTGTGCGCGCAATTGGCCGTGGCATGAGCGAGCAGGACTTTGATCGGCGTGCTGCGCGTCAACTCAGTGATGCTGACTTACTGGCCCTCTGCGATAGTACGCTCGACAACTCAGGTGACCAAGAAGGCCTAAAAGAACAAGTACAAAACTGGTGGAACGAACGTTTTGTGTAGCATTTTTTAGCGTCACGTAATGAGCAAGTTACACGATGATTTTTGCAGGTATGAGCAGAACTCGACTTGGGTACAGTAAAAATCTAAGCGAGCATTCTGTCCGATGAAGCTTGCTCATCACGAAAGGATTTACTTATGGCAATTCTAGGCTCTAATCTTTCCCGTCGCCAAGTCTTTGGTTTGGGTGGTATCGCATCCGTTGCCGCCTTTGGCCTTGCAGCTTGCGGTGGTCAGTCGGCTGATGCACCCAAGGATAAGGATGCTGGAAGTGCTGTTGACGAGACTGTGCAGATTGATGCCAAGACCTACGATGGTGTGATTTCTGCTGGTAATACCGCTGATGATGCTGCAATTACGGCTAATAGCTGGGCAAAAAAGATTAAGGATGCTGGTGAGTTCCGCGTTGGCGGCGTGGATACTTCCACACTGTTTGCTCTCCGTGATCCCGAAAGTCAAGCAATTCGAGGTTTTGATGCAGGTCTTTATCAGCTGCTCACCCGTTATATTTTGGGTGATGAGTCAAAGGTAAAGTTCACGCAGGTCACCTCTGATACTCGTGAATCTTTGCTTCAAAATGACAATGTTGACGCTGTTTTTGCGACTTATTCCATTACTGATGAGCGCAAGAAGCTTATTTCTTTTGCTGGTCCCTATTATGAGAGTCAACAGGGTATTTTAGTAGCTGCTGATAATGCTGACATCAATGGCATTGATGACCTTGCAGGTAAAAATGTTGCCGCTCAGTCTGGCTCTACAGGCCCCTCTATTCTTGAGAAAGAGGCGCCCAAGGCAAATGTTCAAGAATACAAGACCGATGAGGAAGCCCGTCGCGATCTTGAGCAGGGCCGCGTTGATGCTTACGTTATCGATATGACCATGCAGATTAGCTCTATGGCTAAAAATCCTGGTAAGTATCGTATTGCTGGTGATGCCTTTGGTCCTGTTGATGCCTATGGTATTGGTCTTCCCAAGGATTCTGATGGAGTTCAGTTTGTTAACGGGTGGCTCAAGGCCATCGAAGATGATGGTACATGGGAGAAACTCTGGAAGGTTTGCATTGGCGACCGTACCGACATCAAGGATGTTCCTACGCCTCCCGCAATTGGGGCCTAAGTTTTTGTAAGTCTGGCCCCCGTGCTGCTAGCGCGGGGGCTTTATTTTGGGAGGAGTGTGAATGGGGATTTCTGAGCTGCTGGCAGAGTATGGCAGCAAATATCTCTTGGCTCTTTTGAGTACCTGGCAGCTGACCCTGGTCTCATTCGCCCTGGGTATGATACTTGCTATTGTTGTAACCATCATGCGCGTGTCACCTGTCAAGCCCCTGCGGATGCTTGGTGACTTCTATGTACAAGTGTTTCGCAATATCGCAGGTGTTTCTCTGCTTATCATTGTCTATTATGCCCTGCCGTATTTAGGTTTGGTGCTCAAGCCTCTGACCTGCGTAATTATTACGGTTACCCTCATTGGCTCGGCTTTTGGTTCTGAGAACTTCATGACAGGCATCAATACAATTGGTGTAGGCCAAATTGAGGCGGCGCGTTCTATTGGTTTGAACTTCTTCCAGATTATTCGTCTTATTGTGGTACCTCAGGCCTTGCGTTCGGCGGTGTTGCCCATGACCAATCTGCTGATCGCAGTCATGCTTACAACCGCGCTAGGATCGCAGATTCCTCTCAATCCTCAAGAACTCACGGGTTTGGTGAGTTACATCAATACTCGTACTACAGGTGGTATTACGACTTTTTTGATTTCTGCTTTGGGATATGTCCTCACGGCACTGGTGATTGGCTATGTTGGCAATCGCCTTGACAAGAAGGTGAGGATCCTGCGATGAGTGCACAAGTTTCTGTACGTGATTATCTCTACGAGGAGCCAGGCCCCAAGACGCGCCGTGCCATTCGTGTGGGTACGACTATTTCGGTGGTAGCGCTTGTAGCTCTGCTTGCTTTGATAGTGCGCAGTTTTGCGGTAGCAGGCCAGTTGGACCCAAAGTACTGGTCTTTCTTCCTTTCGCCTGCAACTTGGCGTTTTTTGGGAATGGGGCTCGTAGGAACTATAGAAGTAGCGCTCACTGCTGGTGTTATTGCGTTGGTACTGGGCTTTGTACTGATGTTGATGCGGATGAGCTCCTATGTTGTTCTGCGGGGTATTGCGCGCGTAATCACTGAGTTTTTCCGTGGCGTGCCGAGTTTGTTGCTGATTTACTTTTTCTTTCTAGTCATTCCCCAGTACGGTTTTAAAATGAGCACCTTCTGGATGATTACGACGCCTGTCGCACTGGCAGCGTCTGCGGTACTTGCTGAAGTTTTTCGTGCAGGTATGAACGCAGTTCCTGTGGGTCAGACAGAAGCAGCACTTTCTTTGGGTATGCGACCTTTCATTGTCAAAATGAAGATCGTTTTCCCTCAAGCCGTGCGCATCGTTATTCCTTCGTTGATTTCCCAGCTTGTAGTTGTAGTTAAAGATACAACCGTGGCCTACGTGGTTAGCTTCCCTGATATGCTGCAAAACGCCCGCGTACTAATTGCTAACTATGATGCCTTGGTATCGACTTACCTTGTTATTGCAGTGGTCTACATCCTGATTAATTACGGTGTCAATCAGCTGGCCATATATGTTTCCAAGCGCAGTGGCGGCAAGATTGTGACCCAGACCAATATTGATCCTGTGTGAGCTACACGCGTGCGGTCAAGAGGATTTTGAGCTCAAAATACGAAACGGAGTCATCATGAGCAGTACCGAGCAGACCCCTGTCATAGAACTTCGTCATGTTGACAAACACTATGGTCAGCTACATGTACTCAAAGATATCAATCTGGCAGTTAATAAGGGAGAAGCACTCGTAGTCATCGGACCGTCTGGTTCGGGTAAGTCGACTATGTGCCGCACTATTAACCGCCTTGAAAGTATTGATTCTGGCGAAATTCTCATTGATGGTCAGGCACTTCCGCAAGAGGGCAAGGAACTTGCAGCCATGCGTGCAGGATTGGGCATGGTATTTCAGAGTTTCAATCTCTTTGCGCACAAGACCATTCTTGAAAATGTCACGATGGGGCCCATTGAAGTGCTTAAAGTGCCGCGTAAGGAGGCAGAAGAGCGTGCAATGACTTTGCTTGCGCGTGTAGGCGTAGCCGAACAGGCAAACAAAGTGCCCGCGCAGCTTTCTGGTGGTCAGCAGCAGCGTGTCGCCATTGCACGCTCTCTTGCAATGCAGCCCAAGGCAATGCTTTTTGATGAGCCTACCAGTGCCCTTGACCCCGAGATGATTAACGAGGTACTTGATGTTATGGTTGAGCTTGCGCGTGCGGGCATGACGATGATTGTGGTTACCCACGAGATGAGCTTTGCTCGTCGCGTGGCAAACCGCGTTGTCTTTATGGCGGATGGGGAGATTATCGAGCAAGGTACCCCCGATGAATTCTTTGATCATCCCAAGACTGGGCGTGCTCGTGAATTTCTTGACTCAATTATGGGACACTAGGCCCCTATTGGTGATAGGGTAGTGAGCGTTTGCAAGACGAGCTTTTAAGAAAGGTTGTAGCGTGGATAAGAAGGTCAAGCGTCCGAGGATTTGTATTCCGCCCCGAATGGAAGAGCGGACTGCTCCCGTGCCGGTTGATAATCCACTCACTCCTCTTGAGGGTGGTGCCTCTGATTTTGTTGACGCTATTATCGCTGCAGGTGGTATGCCCGTCTTGATGCCTATGACTCATGACGAATCCTTAATTGCTGAATATGTGGAGCTCTGCTCTGGTTTGGCAATTCCTGGTGGGGAGGACGTGGATCCCAAGCTGTGGGGTAATCAGAATCCTTATGACGAAAGCCTACTCAATCACGACCGCGATGAGTTGGAGCTTGCGCTTATCAAGGGTTTTCGCGGGGCAAATAAGCCTATCTTTGCTACCTGTCGCGGTATGCAGATACTCAATGTTGCCTATGGCGGCAGCCTAGATATGGCCATTGAGAAACGCCAACCTCTGCCTGGAATGATGCTTTGGCATCACACAGGTATCTTGGCATCGCCGGCACACCCCATTGATATTATCGAAGACTCCTTGCTCTATCACTGTGTGGGTGATGCCACTACAGTTCAAGCCAACTCTTCACACCACTGTAGTATTTTGAAGCTGGGCGCAGGGCTCAATCAGACTGCTCAAGCCACTGATGGCATTCCTGAAGCGATTGAAGATCCTAGTGCGCGTTTTGTACTCGGGGTGCAGTGGCATCCTGAGTGTACGTGGCGGCGTAATGAGACCGATGCGTGCATCTGGCGTTCGTTTGTTGACGCTTGTAGAGCTTAGCCAGACTACACACAGCGTTCACGTCTATACTTGAGCTTACAAACAAAGGAGCTCCTATGAATGACAAGTTGTATGAGTTGCAGCAAAAAATCAACCTATGGATGCAAGGGCGTAATGGCGCTGATACTCTGAGCAATACTAGTATCTGGTTGGGCATTATTGTCTATATTATTGGACTGATTTCGCATGTGCGTGTGCTGAGCTTTATCGCATTGGCATTGGTGATTTATGCCTTCTTCCGTATGACGTCGCGCAGTCTTGATACACGTGCCAAAGAAAATAAGGCATTTCTCAAGCAGGTTGGTCCCTTGCGCCCTTGGTTCAAAAACCCTGCAGCTGCGTGGAAAGAGTTCCGGGGCTATAAACACCTTAAATGCCCTGATTGTGGCCAGCGCATGCGTGTTCCTCGCGGTCGCGGCAAGCTGCGCGTTAGCTGCCCCAAGTGCCACCACAAGTTTGAGTGTGAGTCTTAATCCACCATGCCTGAAGATGCCAAGCAATTCAAATTACAGGGTCATACAGGTGTAGATGCAGTACGAGAGCGCTTTGGCGGGGAGCTAAAGCGCTTTGGTTTAGACCATGGTGATACGCCTCTCAAGGTTGTATCTGATTATGCTCCTGCAGGTGATCAGCCCCAAGCTATTGCGAGCCTTTCTAAAGGTATCCGCGATGGTCTGCGTTATCAGACTCTTTTGGGAGTAACGGGCTCGGGCAAAACCTATACGATGGCAAAAACTATTGAGGAGCTCAATCGTCCGACACTTATCATGGAGCCCAACAAAACGTTGGCAGCTCAGGTTGCAAGTGAGATGCGCGAGCTTTTTCCCAATAATGCCGTTGTCTATTTTGTCTCGTACTATGACTATTATCAGCCTGAGGCTTATGTCCCGCAGACTGATACCTTTATCGAGAAGGACGCTTCCATTAATGAAGAAGTTGAGAAGCTCCGCCATCAGGCGACAAGTTCTCTGCTTTCACGTCGAGACGTTATTGTAGTTGCTTCGGTGAGCTGTATCTATGGTATTGGTAGTCCTCAGGATTATGCGGGCTTGGCGCCTAATATCAGCAAAGATGTGCCACTTGAGCGCGATGAACTTATTCGCAATCTTATTGATGTGCAGTATGACCGAAACGATTATGACCTTGCTCGTGGTACATTCCGCGTGCGTGGTGACACGGTTGATGTCTATCCACCCTATGCAGACAATCCTCTGCGCATTGCTTTTTTTGGTGATGAGGTAGAGACCATTGCCGAGGTAGATAAGGTAACTGGTGAGATTGTACGCGAATTTGATGCAATTCCCATTTGGCCTGCAAGTCACTATGTGACAGAACAGCCCAAGGTACAGCACGCTCTGCAATCTATCAACGAGGAACTCGAAGCACGCGTGGCTGAACTCAAAGCAGCAGACATGCTACTTGAAGCTCAGCGACTTTCTCAGCGTACAGGTTATGACCTTGAGATGCTTGAAACCATGGGTTTTTGCTCGGGTATTGAGAATTATAGCCGTCACTTGGATGGTCGCAGGCCAGGTGAGCCGCCCTATACCCTTATCGACTACTTTCCCCGTGATATGCTTTGCATTATCGATGAGAGCCACGTGACGGTACCGCAAATCCGTGGCATGTACGAGGGAGACCGTTCGCGCAAGGTGACCTTGGTAGAGCATGGTTTTCGTTTGCCATCTGCTTTGGACAACCGACCTCTGCGCTTTGATGAGTTTGAGCAACGTATTCCTCAGTTTATCTATGTGTCGGCAACGCCAGGTGATTATGAAGAGAAGGTTTCTCAAAACGAGGTTCAGCAGATCATTCGTCCAACAGGTCTGCTTGATCCTACAGTAGATATTCGTCCCGTACGTGGACAGATTGATGATTTGATTGATGGGATCAAGGCACGTATTGCCAAAAAAGAGCGTGTGCTGGTGACTACGCTGACCAAGCGTATGGCAGAAGACCTCACTGATCACCTGCTTGATGAGGGTATTCGCGTTAATTATATGCACTCTGATACCGCAACACTTGACCGTGTAGAGATTATCCGCACGCTACACGAAGGCAAGATTGATGTCCTCGTAGGCATTAATCTGCTGCGTGAGGGTCTTGATATTCCTGAAGTATCGCTCGTTGCTATTTTGGATGCCGATAAGGAAGGTTTTTTACGCAATCGTCGTTCGCTTATCCAGACTATGGGTCGTGCTGCTCGCAATGCCCACGGTGCTGTCATTATGTATGCCGACAAAATGACTGATTCGATGAAGATTGCTATCGATGAGACACGTCACCGACGTGAGCTGCAGGAAGCGTTTAATGCTGAGCATGGGATTGTGCCGCAAACTATTCACAAAAGCCTTGGCGATATTAGAGGCTTTATTGAAGATGCAGAAGCAACGTTGGCCGGCAAGGATCGCTCTCGTGGTGATACGCTCGGTCATGGAGCCTTTTTTAGCGGACAAGATGAGGCTGCCCCAGAGGCAGCCGAGAGCAACAATCACGCAGCTGCCGAGGTACTTGCAGCAGAGCTTGCAGATCTCCCTGCTTCTGAACGCGAATTTTTGCTTGCCTCATTGGAGTCCGAGATGCAGCAGGCTTCGGAGGAAATGGACTTTGAACGTGCAGCGCGGCTACGCGATCAACTGGTAGCCATCCGCACTCGTCTAGAGGGAAGTAGTGCCGAGGATGTTATCGGTCGTCTTAAGAAGACCGACCGTAAAGGTTCTGCTCATGCAACAAGAAGACGGTACCGCCCGCGTAAACACTAACGCGTTTGGTACCGTCTGCGCATATACCATCTAAATTTGGATAAGCTGCCTTATGCCGTTGCTCCGTCAGCAGATTCGGCTTTGTCATCCTTGGCGCCTGCTTTGCCTGCATACTTACTATTGAGCTCAAACAACTCGTCAATCGTGACAAACTTAAAGCCTTGCTCCTTAAGATAGGGAACAGCATTTTTGACGGCCTCGATAGTCTGAGTACGATCCCCGCCACCGTCGTGACAAAGGATAACCTGTCCTGGCTTGGCCGACTTGATGGTGTTTTCAATGCTTTGAGCACCAGGACGACTCCAGTCCTCGGTATCGAGGTTCCAACCAATCTCTGCGTCAATCATGCCACTGAGTGTATTGACAATCTCGCCATAGTAATTGCCGCCAGGTGCACGGAGAATATGGCTCACCTTGGTATCCAGGCAATCTTCAATTGCTTGAATGCCTTTGGTGATTTCGTTTTTTTGTTCTTCAGCGGTCATAAAGGTAAGGTTGACACCCTGACCTGCACCCGCAGCGTGATCCCAAGTATGGGTAGCTACTTGGTGCCCCTCGGCATGTTCACGCTTAACGGTATCGGGATGCTCAACAACCTGATTGCCAATAACAAAGAAGGTGACATGGATATCGTTTTCTTTGAGAACATCCAGCAGCTGAGGGGTGGTCTCCCAAGGACCATCGTCAAAGGTTAAGGCTACGACCTTTTCATCGCCTACATTTGCATTGATGATGTGGTAGCCAGCGTCAATTGGTTCTTTGGTAGTCTCACTGACTGTCTTGCCTGATACCTTGCCAGTACGCGTAGACTTTTCGCCCTCGCTGCCCTTGCTATAAACGTGTAGTGCGCCTCTGAAGTAGCTATCGAGCGTGCTGGAATCATCACTTTTGGTCTCAAAAGGAATCTTTTCGGTCTTTTCGCTATATTCCTCGGTAGTATCGGCACCATCAGAGATGGTTACCACAGCATTAGCAACGAGCTTGCTTGCAGGATTGTTGGTCTTTTTGCCGTTGATAGTGGCGGCAAGCATATCGCCTTTGCCTTCGGCAGCAATACTGCCATCAACTGCCATGAGATTGCCGGGCTTGGGAGAAGCAAGGCCATCTTTGACGGCACCTTGCAGGGTGGTGCCTGCATTGACACGATAGGTAGCTCCATTGATGCTCACATCAAAAAGAGGTGGGTTGCGTACAAGATAGACACCTGTGGCACCTACGCCCGCGACAGCAGCAAGGGCAGCTACTGCTTTGAAAAGTCCACGGCGAGTCATACCCTCCGAAGATTTGCTGTGTGCATAGGGAGACTGAGACTGCCTGCTATATGCGCTGGAATCCAGCAAATGTGCCTGATTGGAGGCTGTACGCTGAGTATGCTGTGCACGGTTGGTATGAGCAGTTCGACTGGCTCGAGGAGTAGTACCTGCTGCATGAGTGGCGGCGGGGCGCTGAGTCTGCCGTGGCTGAGGATTGGCGTTGGAACGGCTTTGCCTTTGAGGCTGAGGGTTGTGTTGCATCTTATCCATAGTTACCCCTTTGAAACTTTCAGAACTGAATACCATATTATCAGTTCGTGCAAGTCTAATTCACAGTTTTCCAACTCTCCACCAAAGCAGTTGCAATACGGATACCATCTGTAGCCGCACTCATGATGCCTCCTGCATAGCCTGCACCTTCACCTGCAGGCCATAAACCTGCGCAGGATACAGACTGTAGGTCTGCTCCACGGGTAACACGAACAGGGGAGCTTGAACGTGTCTCTGCTGCAGTAAGAACCGCAGTTTCTTCATTAAAGCAGGACAAACGGCGTCCCAGCAGAGAGATTGCAGCACGAAGTACCTCACTGACATAGTTGGGGAGGCAATTATCAACTTCTCCCCATACCACACCGCGAGGGTAGGTAGGCATTACGTCAGCAGCTCCAGTAGAGGGTTGACGTGCAAGAAAATCGCCTACTAGTTGAGCGGGGGCTGCATAACTGGATCCACCAAGCTCAAATGCTTTATGCTCACAGCGGCGTTGGAGTTTGATGCCCTCCAAAGGATCGTCTCCTGGCAAATCACTGGGAAAGACATTGGCAAGCAAGCCAGAGTTGGCATTGATACCATCACGAGCAGCAAAACTCATACCATTGGTGACAACTGCATCTTTTTCGCTTGTAGCGGCTACCACATAGCCACCAGGACACATGCAGAAGGTAAATGCACTTCGCCCCCCAATGTGCTCAAGGTTTGAAGGGAGATGAGCAACGAGTTTATAGGGTGCGGCTCCAAGGATTGGATCGCCCGCAAAACGTCCATACTGTGTACGGTCAACATCTGCCTGTAGATGTTCGATACGTACTCCCATAGCAAAAGTCTTGCGTTCAAGGGCAATGTCATTGTCTTTGAGCAAGGCAAAAACATCACGAGCAGAATGCCCACAACTAAGCACTACATCGCTGGTGTCGATTTGCTCTTCTCGAAGACTGCCGTCAGAGAGAGTTTGAGCTACTTTGACGCCGGTAATACGACGTTCTCCCTTGGTGCCCTTGTAGATGATGTCGGTCATACGACAACGGCAGCGCAACTCTCCACCCAGATCGCAAATACGCTGGGCAATGTGGGCGACAACCTGAGGTAGGACATCACTGCCCACATGGGGGTGAGAGTCCCAAAGGATATCTGCTGAGGCACCTGCTTCAACAAAGGTATCGAGTACCAGCCGGTGAAGTGGGCTCTTGGTGCCTGTAGCAAGTTTTCCGTCCGAAAATGTACCTGCACCACCTAGTCCAAACTGGATATTGGATTCACTATCAAGTTCTGCGCCTTGATTGAACGCATCTACTACATGGCTGCGTTGTCGTGCATCGTCACCACGCTCAATCAGAATGGGCTTCAGTCCTGCTTCTGCAAGTGCAAGTGCACAGAAAAGACCAGCGCACCCAGCACCCACAACAACAGGACGTTTATGAGTTAGCATAGCTGGCTCAATGTTTGGCCAGTGTAAAGGCTTTTCCTCTACCAGCTTGACACCACGATTGTCGCGACGATGTTCCAAGCGACGTAGAAGCTCGCGCTCGGCGTTGGCCCCACCACGTAGAGTTGCCCTGAGCGTGTAATTGAGCTTTAGGCGGTCTTTCTTGCGTGCATCTATAGAGCGCCGCTGCAAAATGATTGAAGTTATATCATCGGGAGCCAAATGTAGGCGGCGAAGCAGAGCAGCATGGCAGACCTGCGTCTCTGCGGTTTTGTCACCATGCATATCGCGTGGGGAAAGCTGGATACCCGAAACTTCAATCATTTACTTTGCCCCTTACCCTTAATGCAGCTGAGCTGCTGCATTGCCTGCTACCATGCCACTTTTCCATGCCCAGGCAAGGTTAAAACCACCACAATCCGCATCAATATCTAGTGCTTCTCCACAGGCAAAAAGTCTAGGGCAGCTTTGAATCGCAAGCGTTGTCGGTTCAAACTGATTAATTGCAAGACCACCACGGGTGACTTGTGCCAACTCAGGATGAGCAATACCGCTTACGCGTAGCGGGAAGCCCTTTACCAAGGCAAGGGCGTAGCTCAAAGGATCTGCTTGTACATCAGAGCTGGGGGCGTCTGCGCGGTCGTCATCTGCTAGAGTCCATTGCTCGCGCGCAAGCTTGATAATCTGCGCTGCAATCAGAGGGTCAAGTATGCCATCAAGGCACCCATCAACTAGCTCTCCGGTGAGTTTGGGATCTGTAATTTGACGCAGTTCAGAGGCGTTGCAGTCGGGGGCGAAATCCAGCGTAATCACATCACCTGGCTGGGCATGGCGGGAAAGGTTAAAGCATACAATGCCCGAAATGCCGTAGTCCCGCAGTAAGACTTCTCCGCGCTCGCGGGCTTGAGGGAAGGTACCTCGATAGATTTGAGCGATGACTTCGGCTCGTCTCCCGTTTAGGCTTGCAAGTGGAGAATTTTCACATGCAAGAGGTGCGAGTATAGGCGACTCTGCAACTTGTTCAAGGTTCAAGCCTGCGGCAATGCGAGAGCTTGCACCACCACCAACGGCAATAATGGCCGCGTTAGCGATCAGGGAGCAATACTGTGCAGGCTCCCTCGTTTCATCGAGAATCTTGATAGTGCAATTGTCATCATTTATCTCGACTTGCTCGACTTTGCGTCCGCAAGCAACAATCACACCAGCTCGTTCGGCGCAGGCAAGCAGCACATTGCGCACACTAGCTGCCTGACGTGATGCGGGATATAGGCGATCCTCTTCAAGTGTCCAGCGCAAGCCGCATGCGTTCCAAAAACCCAATACATCATTAAGCCAGCTGCTGTCGCAAACTTCAGCAACAAATTCAGGATGGTTGTAGCGTTTTGGCGCAAGTGAGATATTGGCCAAATTGCAGCGACCATTCCCCGTAGCAAGAATACTCTGAGCTGCCTGCAGTTTTTGCTCGATAACAACGGTCTTGGCACCTGCCTCAGCAGCTGTAATGGCTGCAACCATCCCTGAGGCACCTCCACCAATGATGCAGACATCACAGTTTTCTGGGAGGGTAGTGTTGCGCGCCTGATCGAGCAGGCGCGCTTGTTTTTGCGCGCGTGAAGATCCCTTCATGTCTTAGTTCCCAAAAAGAGAGCTGGCCTGCACGATGCTATCAACGGCATCTGTCAGCAGATTTTCGGGTAAATCTTGCTCGAAGCTGCCCTTATCGCAGCTTGCTGCCAGTGTGGGATCGATAGGCAGGGAGCCCAATAGGGTCAAGCCATCGCGCTTGGCGGTTTCTGCGGTCTGGCTCGGTCCAAAGACCTCGATATGCTTACCACAGTCGGGGCAGATGGCATAGGCCATGTTTTCCACTAAACCAAGCACAGGGACATCCATCCGGCGCGCCATATTGACAGCCTTGGACACTACCATCTGCACCAAACCCTGGGGTGCGGTAACGATAATGAGACCATCAATAGGTACCTGCTGAAAGACAGTCAGTGCGACATCGCCCGTTCCAGGAGGCATATCGACAAGTAAGTAATCAATCTCACCCCATACGGTCTCTTCCCAGAACTGCTTGAGTACACCCATGAGGATGGGGCCACGCCATAGTACAGGGTCAGTTTCGTTTTCGAGTACGAGGTTGGTTGATACTACGCGGATACCGCCCTTTGTGGTGACGGGAATCATCATATTGAGTTCCGGATCACCCATAATGCGCTCATCTGATAAGCCAAACATCTTGGGGATGGAGGGACCCGTAATATCGGCATCTAGGATACCAACCTTGTATCCCTTGCGTGCAAGTTCGCAGGCTAGAATGCCCGTGACGATAGATTTTCCCACTCCGCCCTTGCCAGAAACTACACCGATAACATGCTTTATGCGACTGTAATCGTTGGTCTTAAAATAAGGAGACTCCTGGGGAGCTTTGCCAAAGGTCGCCTCAACCTCGCGGCGTAGCGCCTCTTCCTCTTCGGGAGTCATTTCATCTGCCATGAAGTATCCTCTCTCGACAACGTTCATCAATGTTTTAATCCTACCCGCTTTGTATGTGCATCACTCAAGTAGAACCAAGCTTTATGTGATTTTTTGGCACCTAAACAAGACTACCAAAGTCTCGGTAGGAGAGATAACGCAGTTCTTGCAGGGTTTTTGCGGCAGCACTGTTTTTATCCTCGTTGAGGCCATGCCATGTACCTTTAAGATCGCAGTAGCCAAAAAGATTGAGTTCGGAGAGTTGATCACGGGCGCCAAGCTGGGCTTTTTGATGCGCAGTGAGTGGTACACCTATCTGCTCGAGACTTTGCGCGGCAAGGTCAGAAGCACTAGCGACTTGGTTTTGCTCTGCTTGGCTGCCGCCCGCGATTTGATAGTTTGCCCAGATGAGGTAGTCACTTTGGTATAGACGCTCCTCGTGCGTCACCGTGTCTTCGCCTGTATAGAGGGCATCGTTTATGGCATTAGAGAAATAGGGCTGATGATCGCCAAAAAAGACAAGCAAAACGGGGCGGTTGAGCTGGCGAAGCTGGTTGACAAAGCCCTTGAGGGCCCGATCGGATTCTCCGATGCAGGCAAGGTATTCTTTGACGAGACCATTAGTGGTGTCATTGAGTTTAGCATTGCCAAAGCTTTTGTATGGCGACATTTTGTCGGCGGGAATACCACCTTGATCGTAGCCACTGTGATTTTGCATGGTGACATTAAAGATAAACTGTGGCTGCCCATCAGATTGCAGCATATCCAAAATCTTGTCGTAGCAAGCTTCATCACTCACGGTATTGTGGAAACTTTTGGCATCCTTAAAATCGTCAATATCGTAGAAGTGCTCAAAACCCATGGCTTTATAGCTGCGGTCACGATCCCAGTTTGAAGCGAGATTGGGATGTATGGCCGAACAACGATAGCCCTGCTTGGCAAGTTGACGGGGCAGAGTTGCAACCTTCTTGAAATCGTAGAGGGTATAAGGATATTTGCCGTTACCCACAAAAGCCATGGATTGCCCTGTAAGGAACTCAAATTCGGTGTTGCAAGTGCCACCACCATTGACGGACACGGCAAGTTTGCCACGGCTGAGGACGTCGGTTAAACCCTGCTTGAAGTACTCAGGTCCTTGGTAGCCGCCAAAATCGTCGTAGAGCGAAAGGTCGGTAAAGGTTTCATTCATGATAACGACGATGGAAGGTTTTTGCTCTTGCCACTGTGTCTGAGCTGCGGAAAGTCCTGTGTTTTTGTCTGCGATTTTTTCATAGCGAGCAACGAGGTCGCTCTCCGCTTTTTTGGCGGCTTCAACAGAATACCCCGCTGGTTTTTTGATGGGTAAATCTTGTGCTTCTGCAATAAAAGAGGGTAGGAAGCAGTACGTTTTGTGATCAAGAAGTTGCCATTCCCACCAATATTCCACCTTGATATGCAATTGAGTTTGGTAGTTAGGGACAAGCAGCACAAAGGCAAGTGCCGCTGCTGTCAGTCCCGCGGCACTCCAATGACGTAATAGACGAGAAGCAAGACTTGTGTGGCTCTGCTCGTGATAAAGAAGTGAGCAGCAGAAAAGGCCCAGCGTCGCACAGATAAAGCCGAGGAGCATATGTGCTTCGAGTTGGTAGTTGTAGCCGCCACTTACCGCTGCAGCAGTACCTGCTGCGTAGAGGTCACCTATGCTTAATACGGTACCCTTGAAAGTCAGTACAAAGCCTTGCACCATTCCAATACAAGTAAAAGTTATCACGACGATAGCTAGGGCAATCCCTGAGCCCAAAAAGAGTTGGTATATTAGGATTAAAACGAGCAGTATGAGCAGTAGCTCCAATGCTGCAGCATGTGGCATAACAAAAGGAAAAAAAGTATTCCAGGTGAGTTCAAGTGCAAACAAGGTGCTGACGCAAATCCAGAGCAAAAGTTTTGCTTGTACACCCAGCCAACTCTTTTTTCCGCGGAGTTTTTCACGTTCGATGTGCCGTTCGTAAAGTTGTGGCGCAATAAGACGACGGCGCAGGCTTGCATGTCCGCAAAACCATAGAGCGTAGGCGCTGATTACAGCGATGAGGACGCTGTCTGTATAAGGCCAGATCAGCAGACAGACAGCAATTATTCCAGCTATGACAGCAAAAAGACCAGCCCAAAGGGTGTCGCTTACCCGTGGCAATTGCATATTGGTTTGCTTGTCTGGGTGTCGACGCGCTTTTGCTATTTCGGCGCAGAGTACGACTGCAGATGCCGTGAAGGCTGCAGCCGAGATGAGCGCCTGCGGTGTCATTTGTTAGCTTTCTTGAGGATGGGTGTGAGATCAAGGTCAAGATCAACGGGTCCCTCAATGCCAGCTACGCTACCTGTGCTGGAGTATTGCCAAATAGCCATCCGAATGGAGGTGGAGGGCATGCTGGCATATTCGGCATACCAAAAACCGCGAGAGGCGAGTTTTTCGGTATCAAAACCCATGAGTCCGCTGGCATTGCCGTAGACCATAGCAGAATAGCCAGCCTCTTCGATGCGTTCGCAGAAGGCAACGGCAACAGCAGTGCGATCGTCAAAACTCATCTCCTGAACACGTTCGGTTTTGAGGTTGCCTGTCTCAAAGTCAAAAACAACAGGGTAGGAGATAGTGGTATTTTTGATGGCTTTGAGCACGAGATCTGCTTCTTCTCGAGCCTCATCAGCTGTCATTGCTTGAGAGTAAAAATACACACCGACTTTAAGTCCTGCTGCGCTCGCGCCAGCGAGGTTTTTCTCGGCAGTCTCATCCTCAGCAACTTTGCCAATGTCGGCACTGCGGTAGCCTACGCGAATGTAAGCAAAGTCAATGCCGTCAGCAGCAACACGATCCCAGTCAATGGTTCCTTGATGCTGGGAGACATCAATGCCTGTGTAAGAGAGGGTTTTCCCGTCTGAGACATAACTGATACGACCCTTATTGTCGGTTTTAAGCTTTGACCAGTCATAGGGATTGTCATAGAGCTTGGAAGCATCAACACCTGTATTAATCTGGTCGTGAGAGGCGGGTGCCTGACAGGCGACCAGACGAAAAACCATAATGACTGCTGCTACTACTAATACAAGCAATACGGGGAGAAACACAGAGGAACGCCTACGCTCATTGCGGCGACGCGGGTTGACGGTCTTGCGGCGAGCTGCAGCATTACTACGGCGAGTATCAGGACTCTGCCTTGGGGTGGAAGGAGTTGTTCTTCTTCTCGAGCGGGCGGTATTGGCGCTGACGTGTGCGTGACGCTGCCTATCTCTGCGCGCTGGCATTTGCTCGCGTCTTCTAGCTGCCAAAAGCTCACCTCCTTGCCTGCCTTGCGTGGCTTGTGCGTGCAGGCCTCACGTTTTGCTTATCAAAGGCATCGATCTTGAGAAATAGTGTCGATGCAGAGTTCTCACTACTGTAGTTTAGCGCGCCTCTGAAAGACCTGCGATATACTCACAAACCAAGATAAAGTTTATGGAGGATGCTCATGTCTGAAACACCTCATCATGATGAAGAAAAGCCCGCCTTGGTGTCAGATGCCGAGCTTTGTGAGCTGATAGGCGATGATGATTTAATCTATACCGCAACGCAAATTTTTGATGCGCTTTCGGATTACACACGCTTTAGGATTTTGGGGGCACTGTCAATGGGGGAGCGCAGTGTCAAGGAACTCGAAGAGGTATGTAATGTGTCCCAATCGGCGGTTTCACATCAGCTGCGTTTGTTGCGTGACCGCGGTCTTGTGTCGGCCAGGCGCGAGGGCCAGCGTTCGGTGTATACCATTGCGGATGATCATGTAAATACGCTTTTGCGCGTCGGCCTAGAACATGCCGGCCATACGTTTGAGGGAGTTTAGTAGATGCTCAAGGTAGATCATGCAGTGCTGCATGTTTTTGATTTGGATACGGGCTCGTGCATATTGTCCGAACGCGAATTAGATTTGAGCGAGCGTCAGCCGCGCTCGTACGTGCAGCGCATGATGCGCAAGGCAACGGGTAGCCCTGATAACAACACAGCAAGGCTTGATACAGCATCAAACTTGGGATCCGAACTGCCACGTTATGTACAGGGCGCACGAACTCTTGTAGACCTATCGCAAGATATTGCTCGCGAGCTATGGGAACAACTTCGCTTGAGCGAAGAAGCGGCGCCCTGCGATTTGCTGGTAGCCGACTTTACTGATACTGAGGCGGCAAATGCGACTGCAGGGACAAAAATTGATGTTGATGATGACTTGCCTTGGGATGATGAGGAAGTAGAAGATCGTAGTCGCCGTTTCTTGGGCATTATGTTGCTTCCGCGTAAGCGCGCCTTTGTGCATCAGGTGATGGATATGGGTGGTGTCTCGGCAAGTGGACTTTCGACCAATGATACTGCTTTGCCCAATCCTACACAGAAGTTGTCACACTACTTGGTGATTGATATGGATAATCTCGAAGTAGGGATTGTTGACGAAGAAGTGCAGCTTGCAGGCAATCCTGTGCATCTGCTCTCCCAGACCTTGCTGCGCTGTGAGCCAGCGCCTTCCCCGCGCAAGGTAGTAGATACTGTGGTACGTATTGCAGGCGATATTGCCGAGCAATACGGTGAGCCAGCAGCGCTTGCTATGGCTGATGCTAAAGACTATGTGACTCATAGCGCGCAGCAAGATAGTGCGATTACGCCACGCGAGATGGGCGAGCAAGTATTTGCAGACAAGCCCGAGCTCGCAAGTCGTTTTGAAGTGGCAGTGCAAAAGGAAGCTTTGCCCGAAGAAGTTCATTTGCGTGCTTCGGCAGCAAATCGTTTGGCAAAAAGTCACCGTATACGTACTGATACAGGCATCGATATTACCTTCCCGTCTGCTTATGCCTCTGACCAGCACTACATTGAGTTTGCACAGGACAGTGAGGGCGGTATCCAGATTACAATTCATGCAGCGCATATCGAAAATCGCTAATTTTTGCTTGGCCTACTTGGCGATGGTTTGAAAGTAATGTGTGTGGGTAAGTTTTAAATTGGTTTAAGAACTTACAAAGGCGTGTTGCCGATGAGAGATGAGAAGTTATGGCAAAGCTTGAGCTTTTTTATAAACAAAATTGTCCGTGGTGTCACAAGGTCATGGATTTTATGGATGCTCACCATATCAAACTTGAAATGCATGATATTTACGGTGAAGAAGAGGGCGATGTCGAACGTGCTCGCCTGATTGAGCTTGGTGGCAAGCGCCAGGTGCCTTGTCTTCTTATTGATGGCAAGGCTCTCTATGAGTCCAGTGACATTATTGATTATTTGGGTCGTGAGTTTGGCATTGCTGACGATACCTCTGTAGATACGGATATCCCTGCAGGTACTGCCTGCTCGATTGCTGGTGGTTGTAGCTTCTAATGAGTAATCTGCCTAACATCAACACCAAGGTTTTGATAGCCATCGACTCCTTTAAGGGTTCTGCGACCAGTGCAAAAGCGGCTGAGTTAATAGCACAGGGTGTGCAGCGGGCCTGTCCGCAAGCTCACATCCATTGTGTACCTATCGCTGATGGAGGGGAGGGTACGGTTGATGCGCTTTTGGCTGCACGTGGTGGCGAGCGAAGAACGCTCCAGGTAGAAGGCCCTCTTGGGGGACAGATTGAAGTCTCATACGGTATTTTGTCTGATGGCTCTGCTGTTATGGAAGCTGCTTCTGCTGCAGGTATCGGTCTCAGCTCTTGTAGCGAAGAAGATGCATTGCACGCCTCAAGTTTTGGTCTTGGGCAGATGATTTTGGATGCGCTTGACCGTGGGTCAGGTCGTATTTATCTAGGTTTGGGTGGTACTGGCACAAGCGATGGTGGAGCAGGCCTTGCCCAAGCACTGGGTGCTCGCGTGTTGGCGCTAGATGGCAGCGAGGTGAATAGAGGCTTAATTGGCTTGCGTGATGCTGTGCGCATTGACCTTTCTGGTTTGGATTTCCGTCTCAAGGTGACCGAGATTGTTCTGCTGACCGATGTGACAAATCCTTTATATGGACTTGATGGCGCAATACACGTATATGGTCCCCAAAAAGGACTTCCCCAAGACAAGTTGGGCATTTTTGATTCGTGGATGATGCGCTACGCCCATGCGATGATGGAGGCTGTGGGTAAGGATAAATCCCGCATGCACGGTGCAGGTGCTGCGGGGGGTCTGGGGTTCTGCTTGGCTGCTTTGTGTGGGGCTACTCCCAAACGCGGCATCGAAGAAGTGCTTAATGCCATCGATTTTGATCATATGTTGCGCAGTGTTGATTTGGTTATTACAGGCGAAGGCCGCATGGATGCACAAACTGCATCAGGCAAGGCTCCGGTAGGTATTGCTCGTCGGGCGCGTTCGCGCGGCATCCCTGTGATTGCAGTGGTTGGCAGCCGTGCAGACGACCTTGGCGCGGTTTGGGGTCAGGGTATCGACTTGGTAATTCCTGCAGTGACAGCACCCATGACGTTGGAGCAAGCTTGTGCCAGAACAAGCATCTCGTTGCCACTTGCTGGCGAAACTGCTATGCGTGCTTTTATGCTTGGACACCACTGACACACATGATGTTTGTCGATGATTAACAGGGCGCCCTAGGCACGACGACGGATTGTGACATATTGGATGGCGAGCAAGATGAGCAAAACACCCATCGTGACTAGTGAAGCATAGACAGCGCCTCGCAGCTTGAGTACATGTACCAAGCCATATGAAACGGGTACCGAAATTGCAAAACCTAAGGTATAAAGCTTGGTTACCGATTCTTGTTGGCGCAGTACGGTAATAATCTGATACAAAAAGTCGATAGCAGCAGCAAGGCCGCCCGAGATAATCATCGCGTAAATGAGGTCACCAAAACGCTCAAAGTCAACGCCATAGAAGAAACTCATGACTTTGATGCCAATGACACCCATGACCAATGCAACGGCGGCAGTTACGGCGGCAGTGACTCCTAGTACGGCGAGAATGATTACGTCGAAGCGTCTTCTACCACTGGGATCCGCCCAGACATTTGCGAGGCGAACAAGCTGTGGCTTGTAGACAAAGCCGATGGTCATAATGATGGCGTGCGCAGGGAAATAAATTGCGTTGTAGTAGAGCTGGTTGTCATAGGACAAAGCGCCTTCCATTGCAAATTTGGGCATGTTGTCGATAACGGCATAGAGGAAAAGTGCTGCTGCAGCTGGAAAACATTGGATAAAGATCTCGCGAATTTCGACGAATTCGGGTGCGCGCGATTTGGGTGTTTCAAGAAGCGCCAAAGGCAGTGTCGCAAAGAGAAAACTGGCTATAGCACTAATCAAAAGTGCCATACTTGCCATGCCTAAATTGCGGGTCAACAAGAGTACGACGCTGCATGCAATGAAGGTTGCAGATGAGCGCAATGCCTGAGAAATGCCTGCTAGATAGAGTTTGTCTTGCTGTTGTAAGCGTCCTTCATAGACATCGGCCAGTGCGTCTATCATGCGGAAGCCAAAAACACCAAAGCAAATTTGATTCATTTGATGGTCATATCGGTGTAGTGCACACCACGCAACGCCTACAGCAACCATCAAAGCACAGGCCAAGAAACGCTGAATCTGATATGCCGCAAAGCTTTGCTCTTCGTGTACATCAGAAACTTGGAAGGTGCGCGCTCCATAGTTGCCAATAAACATCAACATCATGCCAGTCACGTATGCCATCGAAAACATGCCGGCGCCTTTGACGCCTACTAGCTGCGTGACCACAACTGTTAGAAAAGGAAACTCTGCACCCCAAGCGGCTAGGCCAAGCGAGTTCCAGATGTAGTCGCGCTGTGTGCGTCCTGCTCCATATAGCTCTACAGCATCGCCAAATTCATGGCGGGTAACCGATTGCAGCAAGCGGTCCCACCAACTGTTGATAATGCGTACCAAAGGTGAGGGCTTATGTGCAGCAGGACTTGGTCTGCGGGCATTACGAGCTGCACGAACGCGACGGGCTTGGGCAGCACGAGCACGTCTTTGCTGAATAGTGGAAAATGCTTTGTTCACTCAGAACCCCTTTTGCGGCTGTTTGTCTGGAACTGATTGTAAAGCTCAAGTTTGGATATGACCGTAAATTCTGAGTTTCTTTAAGGTCGAGATAAGGTGACATGTGTGCAACGCGACAAAATCGCGCTATGGTATCTGGGCATGTGCAAAAAGCGCAACAACTTGCGCTCACATACTGCACGGAAGGGGCAACGATGCAAGAACAGGGGAGTACGGTACCCCAGGGTAAAAGTGCTGCTGCACGAGCGTTTGATGCGGTAGATGTGCCCGATCAGATTAAGGACAACCTTTCGCTTTTTCTGCGCTTGGTAAGCACCATCATCAAAGAAAACGATCCAAGCTTGCTTGCAACCTTTGAGGATTTGCTTGCCGATGAGGCGGATTTGGACAACAAGAGCTTAGATGTCAGACAGCGCGAATCGACCTTTGAAGATGCGGTGAGCATCATAGATTCACTGCCGACCGAGCAAGCAACGCTCTTAATGCGTGCGTTTGCAACTTTCTTTCACTGTGCAAATATTTGTGAGGAGAGTTATCGCGTACATGCGCTCAAAGCTCGTGAGGCCGAAACCAAGCCTTCTGTTGAGAGCGATCCTGTTAACGAGCTGACGGTTGCTTATCACGAACTCACTCTTGAGTGTGGTAAAGAGGAAGCAGATCGTCTGCTTGAGCGTCTAGAATTTCATCCTGTGTTTACGGCGCACCCTACTGAGGCGCGTCGCAAGGCAGTTGAGGGTAAAATTCGCCGTATTGCCAATTTGCTTGAGGAGCGTTCGCGTCTATCAGGCATTGGTTTGGTGGAAAATGAACGTCTGATGTTGCAGGAGATTGAGGCACTGCTGCGTACTTCTCCCATTGCACTCAAAAAACCCACGCCCGTCGAAGAAGCCGATACGATTTTGGGTATTTTTGATGCGACGCTTTTTGATATGGTACCCGAGGTATACCGCCGTTTTGATGACTGGGCACAAGGAGATAAGGCCGGTTTGCTGCCGCCTAAATGTCCCGCGTTTTTCCATCCTGGGAGCTGGATTGGCTCTGATCGCGATGGCAATCCTAACGTAACGGCCAAGGTGAGCCGGGCTGTAGCTGAGAAATTCCGCGTGCATGCGCTTGAGACTTTGGCGCAGCATACACATGATGTGGGCCGCAATATGACACTTGATGTGTCGACAACTCCGGCGTCTGCAGAGTTGCTCAATTTGTGGAATCATCAAGTCGAAATGAGCGAGGGGCTAACGAGTTCTGCTCTTGAGCGTTCGGCGTTTGAGACTCATCGGGCTGTTATGCTGGTGATTTCTCAGCGTTTGCGCGCAACGGTGAGCCGCACGGCAGATGTGATGTATCCATCTGCGGAGGCATATATAGAGGATTTGCGGGTGGTGCAAAGATCGCTTGCTGCGGCAGGTGCCGTGCGTACTGCTTATGGTCCCTTACAAAAATTGATTTGGCAAGCGCAAACCTTTGGCTTTCATCTGGTCGAGATGGAGTTTCGCCAGCATTCCGTCGTGCATGCTCGAGCACTGGCGGATATCCATGAACATGGTCGTTGGGGCGAACGTGGTGAGCTTAATCCGATGACCCGCGAGGTGCTGGATACCTTTCGTGCAATCGCGTGGATCCAGCGGCGCAATGGTGTTAATGCTGCGCGCCGCTACATTATCTCGTTTTCTAAAACTGCAAAAGATGTTGAGGCGGTCTACGAGTTGGCGCGTCTTGCTTTTGCACATGCTGAGGATGTACCTACGCTCGACGTAATTCCGCTGTTTGAGCAACTAGAAGACTTGCAGAATGCTGTGTCGATACTTGATGAGATGCTGCGTTTGCCTGCAGTTCAGCGTCGACTTGCCCAAAATGGTCGCAAACTTGAGGTTATGCTTGGCTACTCTGATTCTTCCAAGGACGCTGGTCCTACTGCTGCAACTTTGGCGCTGCACCAAGCCCAGGGTGAAATTGCCGTTTGGGCCGAAAAGAATCACATTGACCTAACGCTTTTTCATGGTCGTGGAGGTGCTGTTGGACGAGGCGGAGGTCCCGCAAATCGTGCGGTATTGGCTCAACCCAAGGGCTCAGTTAATTGTCGTTTCAAATTGACCGAGCAGGGAGAAGTCATCTTTGCCCGCTATGGTGATGTGACGTTGGCTCGTCGCCACGTTGAGTCGGTTGCGGCGGCAACTCTGCTGCAGTCTTCACCTGCCTCCGAGTGGACTAATACAAAATCCACCGAGCGCTACTGGTCGATGGCGCGTGATTTGTCTGAGTTTTCACGCGAGCGTTATCTTGATTTGCTTGAAAGCGAGGGCTTTGCCGAATGGTTTTCTACCGTAACACCTCTGACTGAGATTGGCTTAATGCCCATTGGCTCGCGTCCTGCCAAGCGCGGTTTGGGTGCCAAGTCTCTTGATGACCTGCGTACGATTCCTTGGATTTTCTCTTGGAGCCAAGCACGCGTGAATCTAGCTGCGTGGTATGGCTTGGGTACTGCTTGTGAAAAATTGGGCGACCTTGACAAACTGCGCAAAGCATACTGTGAGTGGCCACTGTTTTCGACCTTTATTGATAATGTTGAGATGTCGTTGGCAAAGACGGATGGCCGTATTGCTCGTATGTATCTTGAGCTGGGTGGGCGTGAAGATTTGACGGCAAAGGTGCTGGACGAAATGATGCTGACTCGTCGCTGGGTATTGAGCATTGTTGGCGATGAGTGGCCACTACAACATCGCCGTGTGCTTGGCCCTGTGATTCGTATGCGTCTGCCCTTTGTAAATGCGCTTTCGATTACGCAGGCACGTGCGTTGCGGGAGGTCCGTGGTGGCAAGCTGACCGATGCTGAACGCGAGCGGCTCATCTATTTGATTTTGTGTACCGTATCTGGAGTCGCTGCTGGCTTACAAAATACTGGCTAAGCAGGACGAGTATGACAGCTGCGCTCGCGTCTGCTCCGTGGGCATTTCTGCTGCGGGCGCTTATTGAACCCTCTACAAATAAAAAGGTGCATTGTGAACCCGTTGTCTTCTATTTAATGCAGACGGTTCAAAACCGTACCAAATGGCCGAAGAATGCCCAGGTAAAAATTGGTGCAAGGGCGCTTTATGAACCCGATGCGGGCAAAAGGGTGCGTATTGAACCGCCTGCAAGTAAAAAGGTGCATTGTGAACCGCTTGCACAGGGTTCTGCTTATTTTTTTCGCGTAGAGAAAAAAAGTAACTTGCTACTCCTTAAGTTAACCTTATACTACTAGGAGTTAAAACTGGTAAACATGTCTGAAAGGGTTTCAGACGCTGGGGAGGAAGCATGGAAGCCGTTATGAATCGACTAGTTTCTGAGTCCGCTCCTCATACGGCAAGTCCCGCAGGAGCGCAGCTGCCGTTGAACTTGGTACATGAAGGCGAAACTGTTCACATCCTTAAGTTGCGTGGTGATAAAGCAACACGTCAACATCTCATTGAATTGGGCTTTGTTGAGGGTGCTCAGATTAAGGTCATTACACATGCTGCATCGGGCGTTATCGTTAATGTCAAGGGTGCCAACCTTGGCATTGACTCTAGCATGGCTCGCCGTATTACTACTTATTAGGGAAAACGCCGCCTCATGCGGCACTCCATAAGCGTCTTTATTTGGAGACGTCAGATGTTTATGTTGTCGCAGAACTCGCGGCCAAATCAGGAGGGGAGAGGGATGGCTACTCTCAAAGATGTGAAGGTTGGAAGCAGCGCTGTTGTTACCAAACTCACAGGTACAGGCGCTATTAAGCGCCGCATTATGGATATGGGTCTGACCAAGGGTACCGAAGTTTATGTGCGCAAAGTCGCACCCTTAGGCGATCCTATTGAGATTACCGTGAGAGGTTACGAGCTGAGCATCCGTAAGGATGAAGCAGAAAATGTTGAGGTTGTGTAATTAGAGCAACTTATCAAATTTTTTTGCATAAAGAGTTCGGCTCGTCTAACAAAATGGCAACGCCACGTGCCCAAAACCGTGGCAGCGCGCTTCGTGCGTGCAGCAACAAGGAAGGTTTGGAATGGCAGACAAGACTTACATTGCGCTTGCGGGTAATCCTAACTGCGGCAAGACAACACTTTTCAATGAGCTGACAGGTTCTAATGGCTACGTTGGCAACTGGCCAGGTGTTACCGTTGAAAAAAAGCAAGCACCTTGGCGCGCTGATAAAGAGGTTGAGTTTGTCGACCTCCCAGGCATTTATTCCCTGTCTCCGTATTCTCCCGAAGAGACGGTTTCTCGCGACTATCTATTGGATAGTCATCCTAATGCGACGATTGACCTTGTCGATGTAACCAATCTTGAGCGCAATCTCTATCTCACCACGCAGATTCTTGAGACGGGTTGTCCTGTGGTAGTGGGTCTCAACATGTGCGACTTGCTCAAAGAGCGCGGTGACGTTATTGACACCAAAGCTTTGTCCGAGAGGCTTGGTGTGCCTGTGCTAGAGGTTTCAGCTCTGCGTAACCAGGGGCTGGATGAGTTAGTGAAGACTGCTGTTGAAGCTGGTAAGAGTGGCAAGGTTGCTACTGGTGTTAAATGCTTCCCCGCAGATGTAGAGGGTGCGCTCAGCAAGATCGCAGCTCGTATTGAAGGCAAATGCGCTGCTAACTTGGTGCGCTGGTACTCTATCAAGGTTTTTGAGCGCGATGCTGTAGCCGTCGACTCACTGAAGCTTTCCCAGACAATTCTCTCTGAACTCGATGCAATCATATCTGCAGTTGAAACTGAGCGTGAGGATGATGCTGAAAGCATCATTGCTTCTGAGCGTTACGAGTGGATTGCTGGTGTTATGGATGCCTGCGTTAAAAAGGCACCAAAAAAGCTCACTCGCTCTCAGAAGATTGACAAAATTGTCACCAATCGTTTCTTGGGGCTGCTTATTTTTGCATGCGTTATGGTCGGTGTATATTGGCTTGCTATCTCGACTGTTGGTACGGGCGCTACTGACTGGGTTAATGACAACCTCTTTGATGAGGGTTGGGAATTCTTTGGCATGGAGATGCCCTCGATTCCAGCTGTTGTGACGGGTTGGCTGGAGACTGCGGGCGCAAGCCCACTGGTCACGAGTTTGGTAGTTGATGGCATTGTTGCAGGTGTCGGTGCTATTTTGGGATTTATACCTCAGATGGCCGTGCTGTTTGTCATGCTTTGCTTCCTTGAGGATTGCGGCTATATGAGCCGTGTTGCCTTTGTTATGGACCGCGCGTTCCGCCGTTTTGGTTTGTCTGGCAAGTCTTTTATTCCTATTTTGATTAGCTCTGGTTGTGGCGTCCCCGGCATTCTTGCTACCAAGACAATTGAAAACGAGCGTGACCGCCGCATGACCACTATGGTTGCGACTTTTATTCCTTGTAGCGCCAAGCTGCCCATTATTGCTCTGCTTATGGGTGCGTTGATTGGCGGTGTTAAGGCATGGTGGATTGCACCGTTGTTCTACTTCCTAGGCGTGCTTGCGGTTATTGTGTCTGCCATCATGCTCAAGAAGACCAAGCCTTTCTTGGGCGAGCCTGCTCCCTTTGTGATGGAATTGCCTGACTATCACTTCCCCTCAATTAAGTCTTGGTTGTTGCATGTGTGGGAGCGTGTTAAGAGCTTTATTGTCAAGGCAGGCACCATTATCTTTGCGTCGACGGTGGTTGTGTGGTTCCTCTCCAACTTTGGTCTTGCTGGTTGGGAAGGCGGCAACGGTGCTTTTGGTTATCTACCTGGCATGGAGGGTGCTCCCGACGAGTTCATTGACTACTCTGTGCTTGCTGGCTTCTCTGGTCTCATTGGCTGGATTTTTGCACCTTTGGGTTTTGTCAGCTGGAAGGCGACTGCTATGACCGTTATGGGTCTGGTTGCCAAGGAGAATGTTGTTTCTACCTTTGCTACGCTTACGTCTTTGGGCGATGCAGGTGAGACCGACCCTTCCATGTGGGTTGCTTTTGGCCAGATGTTTGCTGCTAATGGTGTGGTTAATACGGGCGCTATGCTTGGTTTTGTTGCCTTTAATATGCTCTGTGCACCATGCTTTGCTGCTATGGGTACCATCAAGCGTCAGATGGATGATCCTAAGTGGTTCTGGGCAGCCATTGGCTATGAGTGCCTCTTTGGTTGGGTTGTCGGTCTAATGATCAATCAGTTCTATGGTCTGATTGTTTATGGTAGCTTTAGTTTTTGGACGGTGGTGGCATTTGTGTTGCTAGCGGCTATGCTATTCCAGCTTTTCCGCCCAATGCCTAAGTATGAGCATGTTGATGACAAGATCCTGACGAAGCTTGGTGAACAATCCCAGTAAGGTTTGTTTCCCCCGACTTGAATTTGCACGTTGTAACTTGGAGCTGTATTAGAGGTTGATTCTGATACAGCTCCTTTTGTATCTATCCCGATCTCAGCTTGGGATAGTTTTCCGCAAGCCTCTTGCTTGGAGATATCCGATAAATCTGCAGGTATAAGGGTAGATGACCCAACCTCAGGCTGGGTCAGATGGATAAGCAAAACCCTCCCGCATCAAACTCCGCTACGCGCTGCGTAGCTTTTGGAGTACTCTGCGGGAGGGTAACTACTGCGAGTCTTTGTGTCACTTACCACTGGGTTCAAAGAGATACGAAGTCATCGACATACTGCCAAGTTCACGATAGTTATTAAATGTGCCAATACGGTCACCTACTTGTACTGTACCAAGCGCAACAAGAAACGGCAAATAGTGGTCGCGCGTAGGAACAGCAAGCTTTGCACCGGGTAGCTGCTCGTAGTGAACAACTTTTTCAAACTCGCTATTTTGTACAGCATCAAAAATTGACTGATCAAATTGATCTGCCCAGTCAGTACCGTTGGGGTTGCCCCAGTCGGTCATGCCTAGGTTATGTACGATATTTCCACTAGCAACAATGAGTACGCCTTCATCCCGCAGGACACTCAAACGGCGTCCCATCTCATAGTGTTCATCGTCGCTGGCACTCATATCCACGCCCATGGGAACTACAGGCACATCGGCATCGGGATACATAGTATTGAGCACACTCCAAAGACCGTGATCAAGACCCCATTCGTTGTCGGCTTTACCTGCTTGTCCTAGCAGTTCGAGAACTCGTAAATGTCACCCATTGGTTGGTATTGCACCTGATAAAGCTCCTTGGGAAAACCGTACATATCCATAATTTGTGGGTTCATGGGATCTGTGCGGACGGGAACCTTACCGCGAGCGGTCCAATGAGCCGAAATCCCAAGAATAACTGTGGGTTTTCCGATACGCTTGCCGACTTCGCGCCAGCCGCGTCGGGCGCGGTTATTGCCAATAGCGTTCATAGGGGACCCATGTCCTACAAAGACAACAGGCATTTTTTCGTCAATCATGGTAAGTCCTTTCTTAGGTGTCGCATCGCAACGTGCTTATTTATTTTCAGATGCTCTGATTATGGCGCGCAACCCTAGCTGTCCGCAATGAAAAGCTGGGGTGACGAGTGGTTGCAAAAATAAAAACTGCTCATTCTGATTAACGACTCTAATACTTCCCATGTTTGTGTCTCAACTGCGTTACAGCTGCCGCCACCGTCATTTACTGCGCGCATAATACTTGCATGTTCGTGCGGGTTGTCTTGGCATCAAGTTTTACCGTGACAACAAGCAGCAATTTGGAGGTGCATATGAAGGCAAGAAAGATCGGTATTATCGGAGTAGGTCATGTTGGTGCTCATGTAATGTTTGATATGGCAGTCCTAGGTATTGCCGATGAAATTATTCTTGTAGACATTAACGACAAAAAGTCTGCCTGCGAGACTCAAGATCTCTTCGATAGCTTGTCTTTGTTACCTCATCGCGTTCGTGTTCGTGTGGGTGATATTAAGGATTTAGCCGATGCTGATGTGGTAGTAAATGCTTCGGGTAAGGTCTCTCTGCTTATTGGTAGCACTGATCGTACGCGTGAGTTGCGCTACACCATCCCTGCCGTGCATACTTGGGTCGACCGCCTGCGCAAGTCCGGCTTTGACGGTATTTTGATTGATATTTCTAATCCTTGTGATGTGGTTACACGTGAGATTGCCTTGGGCTTGGGGCTTCCCAAGGGTCGTGTATTTGGTACGGGTACTGGTTTGGATACGGCGCGTTTGGTATCGCGCTTGGCAGAAGAGACGGGTATCGACCACAAGTCAATTACTGCTTTTATGATTGGCGAGCACGGGAGCGCACAGTTCTGCCCGTGGTCGTGCGTGAGTTTTGCCGGCGTGCCCTTAAGCGAGATGGCACAACGCGACGAGAAGTTCGCTTTCGATTACGACAAAGTAGAAGACCTTGCACGTCAAGGTGGTTGGATTACCTTTGCGGGCAAGCAGTGCACGGAGTACGCTATTGCGTTGACTGCCGCGCGTATGGCTCAGGCTGTGCTACATGACGAGAAACTCATTATGCCTGCAAGTGCTTTGCTTGAGGGCGAGTACGGTGAGCAGGACATTTACGTGGGTATCCCTGTAGTAATTGGCGCTGGTGGCGCCGAGCAGGTTCATGAGTTGCCACTAACCGCAGCAGAGCTTGCGCACTTCCATGATTGTTGCGAGAGCATTCGCACCAACATGACACTTGCTGATGAGCTATACCCTGAAAAGCAAGCATAGGCCCATCATATTTGAGCTGCAATACTGATCATAAGGCGTGCTTATCAAATGGTGGGCACGCTTTTAGCATTTAATTTTGATTCTCTATCAAGCAGGTAAGCTGCGCTATCTGGAGTGCAGGCAGGATACCAACCGCAAACACAAACCGCAAATGGTTCATCCTTCGAAGTAAGCAAGCGTAAAGGTCGCAGGTCAGATTTTCCAAAAACTCGAAAGATGAACCATCTTTCGAAACGAACTATCTATTGAAATTGTGACGACGTGGGAAAAGGGTCACCATCTCCACTCAAGACTCGAACCATCTGTGGTGATATCCCTAGAGGAGGGACGATCTTACGACTCATCTCAGGTATCGCCTTTTAGAAAGTAGCATTTTCATACCCCTCTTCGCTCTGAGGGCCGATGTGCGCCATTTAGGGTCGTTATTGAATAAGATATTTATATTGGAAATATAGACCTAGGCCATTTACCTGCAGGTTTGTTATAACTGCAAGATGCGACAAAACACGGGAAAACAGCTGTCCTTCAAAACAGCTCTTCTACCAGCAGAAATGCTGCAACACAAATTTCAGCAAATGGCGCATATCGTGCCTCAGAGCGAAGAGGGGTCAAAAGATCGCAGGTATATTGCGCCATGTCCGGCGTGACGCGTGCCCCCACGATACACTTTTCCTATATGCCGGTTATTTTGGTGTCTATTTTATAAGGCATGCATATGAAGACTGCCGCTGGGCGGAAAAGATCTCCGTTCAAGGATTAAGAAAAAGTCTGAATGATGTTAACTCTGGTATACTTATTGAGTTAGTTCAAGGAAACTTGCGAGTGGATGAGAAACAAACTCCAATAGAGGATGACTTCTCATCCACACTCGCAGTGGAATAGGAATTGACTATGGGTAATGCCAGCAAAACAGATTCCTTTGTTGCACAAAAGCTCCAGGAAATTAAAGCGCATATCAGCTCTCGAAAAAAGACAGCTACCGCTGCAGTCGTGCTCGTAGCGATGGGTCTGGCGGGCACGCTTGTAGTTCAATCTCCTCAATTCAAATCTGTTCAGGCGCAGGAAGGAAGGCCTGCTACCACTTTGAGCGCCAAGCAAAACAATACCAAGCAAAATACCGTTGCCGCCCAAGCTGACTTTTCACAAGCTGCAATACCTCAGGAAAAGTCCGAAACCGTAACTGTTCAAGCGGCCCCTGATGGCAGTTTTCACGATACGCGTGTAGCGGTTCAGCTCACCAATCCCAGCGGTGCAAAAACACTGCGCGACCAGTCAAATCTTTCCGAGCTCGAAGAGGATGAAACTAATGCTCAGCCTACAAAAACGGCTCAAGGCTTAGTGTGGTCAAGTGCGGGATCTACCCTCAATTACAAAGGTAAATCCACACAGAAACTGCCCTTTGCTCTGCAGATTAGTTACGAGCTTGATGGCAAGACAATCACCGCCGATCAACTTGTTGGCAAAAGCGGTCGCGTCAAGATTCACTATCAATTTGAAAATCTCACAAGTAAAGATCCAAAGCAGTGCGTGCCTTTTGTTGCGCTTTCTGCTCTTATGCTTGATGGCGAGAAGTTTAGCAATGTGCAGGTCAGCAATGGTAAGTCCATGGATATGAACGAGCGTGTTGTGGTACTTGGATATGCAATGCCCGGTTTGCAGGAAGGCCTTAATCTCGACAGAGATAAGCAGGACATCCCCTCGTCGTTTACCATCGAAGCTGATGTTAAAGATTTTGCACTTGATGCTGCGGTGACATTGGTTTCAACTGATGCCCTCAACGATTTCAAGTTTGAATTTGGTGAAGATGCAAGTGGCTCGATGGACAAACTCAAAGATGCTAGCTCGCAGCTTACATCTGGCTCGCAGTCACTTGCTGATGGTATGGATAAGTTAAGTTCAGGTGCGGGCACCTTGTCTGATGCCATAACAACAGTCCAAACTGGTGCATCCCAACTCTCGGAAGGCGTGAGTGCTTATACGAATGGCGTTGACCAAGCAGCTACGGGGGCCACGGCCTTACAGGGTGCACTAGATGCTGCGGCAGGGGAGGCACAGTCCCAGGCAGCAGCAGCTCAGGACACTCTTTCTCAGCTGCAAACGCAGTATGCAGCAGCTTATGAAGCAGTTCTTGCTGACCCGACCCCTGAAAACCTTGCTGCATTAAATGAGATTGTCCAGGCGCTTGCTCATACGTCAAGTATCGCTGGTCAGGCGGCGGGTGCAGCAGCAGCTTTACAAAATGACCAGCTTACTCAGGGTGTTTCTTCACTGAGCACAGGTCTGGCTGGACTCAGCGATAACAGTAAACATCTCAAAGATGGCGCATCCCAGTTGAGCGATGGTCTTTCCCAGTTGAGTGATGCGAGTAGCAAGCTTGCAAAAGGTGCTGACAAGGCAGCAGAAGGATCCACCGCGCTTGCTGAGGGTTTCTCGCAGCTTGACAGGCAGGGCATTCAGCGTATTGTCAGCCTCTATGAGGACGATATCATTGGCCTTCGTGATCGCATAAAGTCGCTACAGGCAGCAGGAAAACGCTATGACAATTTCAGTGGTATTGAAGCTGGCACCAAAGGCAGTGTGCGCTTTGTAATCAAGACTGCAGCCATTGGCCTAGATTAGCAAGACGATGGGAAACAATATGTTTGACCAGGTAATTACCAAAAATCAGCCATCTTTAATTACGTCTCCCACAGATGTATATGTGAGTGTCTCGCGCTTGTTTAAGTCCTACGGTACGGGCGATGCGCATATCACCGTTCTTGACGGCATCGAGACAAACATAAACAAAGGTGAGATGTGCGTTTTGCTGGGTCCATCGGGCTCGGGAAAGTCAACTTTTCTCAATCTGTTGGGAGGCCTTGAGCAAGCAGATCACGGGAGCATTCGTATTGCTAATACGGATATTTGTCAGCTCAATAGGCGAGATCTTATTGAATATCGTCGTCGTGAGCTGGGATTTGTTTTTCAGTTTTACAATCTACTGCCAGACTTAACAATTCGCGAAAATGTCGAAGTCTGCGCGCATCTCAGCAAAAATCCGCTGCCTGTAGACGATTTACTTGACCGCTTGGGTATTACAGCGCAGGCAAAGAAATTCCCACGTCAGGTATCGGGTGGACAGCAACAGCGTTGCGCAATTGCTCGTGCGCTTGCCAAACGTCCGGGTTTGCTGCTTTGCGATGAGCCTACGGGTGCACTCGATTACGAAACCTCTCTTGATGTGCTTGACGTGCTTGAACGTGTGAACAAAGAGTTTGGTGTGACGATGGTTATCGTGACTCACAATGATGCAATTGCGCAGATGTCACATCGTGTTATGCGCCTGCGTGAGGGCGTCTTTGTACAAGACGAGCTTAATACTCAACGTCTGCACGCCTATGATTTGAGCTGGTAGATGCCTATGTCTCCCTTGATGCATCGTATTTTGCGCCAACTTAAAAATAATTTTGGTAAGTACCTTGGACTCTTCCTGATGATTGCGTTTATGATTGCGTATATCTCGGGCTTTTTGACTGCGGCAGATTCCATTCATAGGCAGCTTGCTGAATTGCCTGATCGCTACCATTTGGAAGACGGGCGTTTTACCGTAACACATAAGTTAGATGAGCGCCAGATTGATGCTGCCGAAAAAGGTCGTTTTTCTTGGCTGGATCGCTTGACCTTATCGTTGGCGGATGAAGACACCAATCTCGATAATTATGAGCAGCTTACGGTTTATCCGCTGTTTAGCCACGATCTTAAAGCAACCATTCCAAATGACCCTGTTAAAAATAAGCGTCCTATTAACATGCGCATTTATGCTGCGCGTGACAAGATTAATTTGCCACAGATTCATGCGGGGACATTGCCCAAGGCAGATGATGAGATTGCCATCGATGTTACATTTGCGCGCAATCATCAACTCAAACCTGGCGATAGTTTTGATCTTGCGGGGCACAAGCTGCAGGTGAGCGGCACGGTGACACTGCCTGATTACACCACACTTTTTGAGAAGAATTCCGACTTTGTGATGGATGACTTTACGTTTTGTGTGGGTGTGCTTACGCCACAGGGTTACGCGGCTTTTGCAGATCAGCCCGAGACCTATAGTTACGCTTATAAATTTGATACGGCACAACTCGATTTGGCACAGCGTACAACTGCCGAACGAAACTTGCTGCGCGCACTATCGCTCGCAGATGCTCATGTTACTGACCTTGTGGACGTTAAATCCAATCAAGCTGTGAATTTTGCCCCTAAGGATACCGAGGGCGACTCCCAAATGTGGCAGGTTTTTTACTACATCATTGTGGTAGTTATGGCATTCATTTTTGTAGTACTTACGGGCGCTAGCATTGAAGCCGAATCTCCCGTCATTGGTACTTTGTTGGCATCGGGCTACAAACGCAGCGAACTCATGCGCCACTACGTTATTTTGCCCATGCTAGTTGCCATCGCTGCAGCTATTGTGGGGAATTTAACTCAGTCTGTCTTTATCCAATTTACTTATGACACCTATAGCAAGAGTTATAGTCTGCTGCCCTTTGAACTGAGGGCTAATCCAGGGATTTTCTTCCAGGTGACGGTAATTCCAGTGTTGTTGCTTTTTATTATTACGGTGCTTGGTCTAGCTTCAAAACTCAAATACACGCCACTAGCCTTTTTGCGGCACGAAGCTACGCGTACCCGCCGAGGTCATGGTTGGCCTCTGCCTGCAAGTTGGCCTTTCTTTAGTCGTCTGCGTCTGCGTGTGCTATTCAATAACATTGGCAGTGCATTCACAATCTTTTTTGGCATCTTTGCGACAGGAATTTTGCTGGTTATGGGTTTGGGTATGATGCCGATTATCGAGCACATGGCAGGAAAAATGGCCGATGCCGTGCCGGCCAACCATGTTTATACCCTGCGTCGTTCTGTAGAGTTGCCCGCTGAGGACGCAGCGCTGGCATACCAAGCAGAAAAAGTTGAGTTTGCAACCCTTCAGGTTTCCAAAAAATGGAATTGGGGCCCGATGGATATTACAGCCTACGGCATTGATGAGCAGGATCCTTATTGGAAGGAGTTTGATGTACGTGATGGAAAAGTGGTTATTGGCGGTGGGTTAGCGCAAAAGTCTGACCTTGCTGTAGGTAGTACGCTTGCGTTGCGTGATGCTTATCATGACAAGAATTTCTCGGTAGTTGTCTCGGCAATTAGTGATAATAAAATCGATACGAATGTATATATGAGTCGTGAAAAGCTCAATGAACTGCTTGGCAACAAGACAACAGATTTCAATGGCTGGGTATCCGATAGAGAGCTGCATTTTGACAAACATGATGTGTTAAGTGATTTAACTCCAGATGCCGCAGGTAAGATGGCGGATCAACTGCGCGAATCGATGGGTGGCATGATGGGCTTGATTATGTCAGCGGCACTTATCATTTATGCCATCGTAATTTATCTGTTATCAAAAACGGTGCTTGAGCGTAGTTCACGTGCAATTTCTCAACTCAAGGTATTCGGTTACCGCAGTGGTGAACTTAGCCGTGTGTATATCCATGCCATCACCCTGTGCGTGATGTTGTCACTGATATTGACAGTTCCTGTGATAAAGCTTGCCTTTACAGGGATTTGCGAGCTGCTCTTTATGGATTACGATCTTATGCCCGAGATTGTCTTGCCGCCGATGCTGTATGCGCAGTACATACTTATCGGTCTAAGCTGTTATGCGGTGGTAGCAATTGCCAATCATGTGCATTTGTCGCGTGTGTCGTTAGCTGTTGCACTCAAGAGCCAGGAGTAAAACACATAGCTTTAAGGCCTGCGTTGTGAGTTGCTGAGGAGCTGTTTTAGCTGCTTTTGTGTGGGAACGTGCACGTGTGAATGGGTGTCTGTGGCAGCAAATTGCGGCAAAGGCTAAAATAGCGTGCTATTCGATTTGTCAAATTCGAGGGGGACTTATGCTGACGACCCTCTTTCTTCTTTCGGTTGCTTTGCTTGTAGCGTTTCTTGCGTCGATTGTTGCGAGCATTATTCCTGGGCGAGCAGTGCCTGAGGTTGTGATTTTGGTATTTGCAGGTGCCATTTTGGGCAGATGGCTACCGATTGCAAACGATACAGGTATGGAATTTATTTCCGAACTTGGGATGGCATTTCTCTTTTTGATGGCGGGTTTTGAAATCGAGCCAACAAAAATGTCGGGGAAAATGACTCGTCATGCCATGCTTTCATGGCTGGTATCTTTGGGATTGGCGCTGCTCTTTATTCAAGGGATTTCCTCTGCACGTTTTTCGGGAGTTGCTGGCTATGCCTTTGCAATTGCACTAACTACCACGGCATATGGCACACTTGCGCCTATCATGCGCGAACGTGGGCTGCTTGGCACGCGCGTGGGGCAGGTGGTAACGGTATATGGTGCGCTTGGCGAAGTATTGCCTATTGTTGCGATGGCTTTTTTGCTGTCAACCCGTGATCATGTGGAGACCAGCGTACTACTGCTGTTTTTTATAGTGATGTGCTTGTTAATCGCGACTTTTCCTCTGCGCGCAAGAAAGCTTGGTGGCAAATTACAGACTTTTTTGCGAAGCAATGCAGCAGATAGTACCGAGGCAGCTGTACGCGCCGTTACTTTGCTTTTGGTATTCCTTGTATTTTCGGCAGAGCGCTTGGGCTTTGATGCAGCGCTAGGGGCGTTTGCAGCAGGTTTTACTTTGCGCGGTCTGTTGCCTGCGGGCAACGATCATCTTGAGTTGCGCTTGCGTGCGATTGCGAGTGGCTTTTTGGTACCAGTGTTTTTCTTTGTGTCCGGTGCAGCGATTGATTTGACTGCGGCATTTGCAGATTTGAGACTGCTTTTTGGCTTCATTGCTTTGCTTGTGCTGGTGCGTGGAGTGGTAGTAGGAATCTCTCTGAATATGTGTTCCGAAACGCGTTCAATGAGCTGGCAAGAAAAGTTTTCCGCTGCGGCATACTGCACGATGGCTTTGCCTTTAGTGGTTGCGGTTACACGAGCTGCAGTAAATAGTGGCGCAATGGGGGTTTCTGAAGCATCGGTGTTGGTCACTGCAGGTGCATTGACAGTGCTGCTGATACCAATTCTTACCTCGCTAGTGCGCGTTACTAGTGCGACTCATCCCGTGGAGGCAGCTCGTGAAATTGCAGCTCATGAGCCTGTTTGGGAAGTTATCGAGCAACACCGTTTGGAGTTGCGTCGAGAAGAACAGCGTCTGCGAGAGCTGCGTCGCCATGCACGCAAACATAAGATTTCCTCGACTGATTATTTGGCAACTGGTCATTTGCATAGGGATAAGCAGTTTGGCGAAAATGCTCGCCACAAATCACATTCGCAACAAACAAATTCAGACTAATTTGCAATCGAGCGTAAAGCTCCAAAGCACGTGGGTATACTTTCGCTTGGATTATTAGCGAAGGTTTATCCTCGTTTTGCTCCGGAGGCTTTCTTCTATGAACTATGCAATTGTTATTGGCTTGCTCATTCCCTTTTTAGGTACATCGCTGGGTGCAGCGTGCGTCTTTTTTATGCGCAACAATCTTTCCGATAATGTAGACCGAATTCTCACGGGTTTTGCTGCAGGTGTTATGGTTGCGGCATCAATTTGGTCACTGATTATCCCTGCCATTGAGGGTTCAGCATCGTTGGGTAAATGGGCGTTTTTACCAGCCTTTTTTGGATTTTGGCTGGGTATTTTATTCTTACTATTTTTGGATCATGCTATTCCACACCTTCATGTGCGGGCAAATGAAACAGAAGGTCCCACTTCTAATCTGCGCCGTACTACGATGATGGTGCTTGCAGTTACCATGCACAATATCCCTGAGGGAATGGCTGTTGGTGTTGTTTATGCAGGTATGGCTTTTGGTGGAGCAGGGATTACTGCCTCTGCCGCGGCTGCGCTTTCTTGGGGTATTGCAATTCAGAATTTCCCCGAAGGCGCCATTGTGTCAATGCCTTTACGCGAGGAAGGGGAGAGCAAACTCAAGTCATTTGTGCTGGGTGTGCTATCTGGCGCTGTAGAACCCATTGCTGCAGTTATTACTATTTTTGCGGCAAAACAAGTTGTTGCCATGATGCCAATCCTGCTGTCTTTTGCAGCGGGTGCCATGATGTATGTTGTAGTAGAAGAGCTGATCCCAGAAATGAGTGCGGGCAAGCATTCTAATGTTGGTGTGCTGGCATTTGCTTTAGGTTTCACTATTATGATGGCGCTTGATGTCGCTTTGGGTTAAGGCTTGGGCTACATTTCTCGTCGTTTGATGATTTGAGGTTCCTAGGGTTGTGCTGTCTTTACGCAGAACAATTTAACCAGAATAACTAAGAGTTGACCCAAACAAGTAAACCATGTATAACTCTCTTGTTATAAGTAAGTATTAGCTAACAAGGGTGAGGGACATGGGAGATTCACTTTTGCTGGGGATGCGTTATCATCCTGATACGCTAGATAGTCCTGCCACCCCAAATTCTGTCTCTAACGGTGAAAACATTCATCAGTATGAACGGATTGAAGCGGCGCTTGCCCGTGAGTTAGTGGGTCGTCTAGTAGTTGGTGCTGCAGGAGTTATTTCTGGGATAAAACCAGCATCTTTAGTAAATTATGTCCCCCACGTTCTTGAATCCTATGGAATTCATCCGCGTGCAGCACGTGCAGCAGAGCGTGAAGCCATTCGCTGTTGTGCTCGAAATCTCGACCACTTTGGCTTGCGTTTGATTGTGCTGGATCGTCGTGGCGGTAGGGTAGTTCTCTTCATTTATCGTCCCTGCGCCTTAAACCAAGTACTTGCTCATTCTGATGTGCGCTCCCTGCTTACTGTCACAGGATACGATATTCGTTCTCTCGATACGGTGGTCTCCACCCTGCGCCAGCGCATGGCAAATTACTATGGCGCAGATAGTCATCGCGTGGCAAGCTTTCCGCATGAAGTTGGTCTTTTGCTGGGTTATCCCGCAGAAGATGTTAGAGGTTTTATGGCTGGCAAAAAGGAAAGTTGCCGAGGCCCTTGGAAAGCTTATGGTGACGTAAAAACTGCACAAGCTCGCTTTCGGTATATTACCAACTGCGAGCGTCATTGCCGTGAGCGCTTTGCTGCGGGTGAGTCCTTTGCGGAATTACTTGCTCAGCCAAGTGTTATGCACATCCCACAGTCTGTCCTGTAATGACCGCATCTAGCAGGCAATTTGGTATCAACTCGCAAATGCGATGGTACATATCGAGAGTCCTTTGATTGGAGAAACAAATGAGCAAACTGGCAGTTGTGTACTGGACAATGACTGGTAACACAGAAGCTATGGCCCAAGCCGTAGCTGACGGTGCGACTGATGCCGACGTCATCGCTGTTGCCGACTTCAGTGCTGATAAAGTTGCAGACTACGATGCTTTTGCTTTTGGCTGTCCTGCGATGGGTGCGGAAGAGCTTGATACTGATGAATTTGAGCCTGTTTGGGATGAGTGCTGCTCTGAGTTTGGCGATAAGCCCGTCGGTCTATTTGGATCTTACGACTGGGGTACGGGTGAATGGATGGAGACTTGGAAGTCCAATGCCGAGGAGGCGGGCGTCAAAGTGGTTGATACCGTTATTGCCAATCTCGAGCCTGATGACGATGCAATTGAGGCTCTTAAGAATCTGGGTGCAAAGCTTTCTGCTTAATTGCTGTCCAGCGCTGAGATAAGAAACTAAATCCCATCAATCAAAATGGCAGGTGTGTTTATGCCGCACCTGCCATTTTTTTGAGGAATTTTTTGTCATGGCCGGAGTACTGAACGTAGCCATATTGTTTGTACTCAACGGTATTATCTTTGACTAGTCCTCGTACTTTGCCAAGCATTCTTCGCAGGTGCCATAAAATACGGTCTGCCACGGATCAATCCTAAATCCGTGCTCTTTTTCGATATGCTCACGAATCCCAGATAACTCGTCACAGTGCAGATGAATGAGCTTGCCACACTCGCGGCAAAGACAGTGAAAACATGCTGGTTCATCGTGATCGCCCTGATCACCCACGTATTCATAGCACGCAGCATGACCACGAGCATCAGGCATTTTATGTACCTTACCCTCACCCTCAAGCTGCATAAGCGTGCGATATACCGTTGCGACACTGGTAGAATAACCGTCCTCAGCAACGGTTTGGGCAAGAGTTTGGGCGGTGATATGATTGCCGGCATTCTTTCGAAGCGCAGAAAGAATTGCTTCACGTTGTTTGGTTTTGTAGTGCTGCCTTGTCATATTTGCCTTCAACTTTCTAGCTATCACACGACAAATTGTAGCGGTTAAACCACTGGATTTGAGAACGATTGCATATCGTAGCACGACACAAGATTGGTTAAACTAAAACAAGCAACTCTTTGCATAATTTGTATATGGCAAAAAAGGGAGTTCTTATGGTTAGCATCGATATGATGATTGGCCAAGAAGAAAAAGATGCACTGGTTCAGTTGGCCTTGCGTTTTCCGATATACAAAAGTCGTACGCGTAAGGTTCGTATTTTTGCTGCAGTAGTCGCAGTAGCATCATTTGTTTTTGTGCTGTTGGACTACGGGTTTTGGTTCAGAGCATTAATGGCAGCTGCAACCATATTTTTTGTTTGGTATGCCGTAATAGGTTACAAGTGGGCATATAGCAGGAGTTTCAAGAAAATACAGCGTTCGATGAACGAGCGTCTTGTGTCAAACAAGCATCACTATGAACTTGATTCACAAGGTATCACTTCTACTTCTAATGTGGGTAAGACCCAAAACAACTGGGAAGCTTTTGAAGTTTGGGGCATTTATCACTCATACGTATATATTCGGCGTTTTGATGGTGGGATAGTGCTGATTGACCAACGTTTGTTGGTTGACAGCGAGCGGGAAGAGCTTTTTGACATACTAAAAGCCGCAGGCGTTTCGCGCGATTCTTATGCGAAATAACCTGCGACTAATAGCAGTGTCGAAATGTGTTGATGCCCTGCGTTTAACATCTAGCATTTAGTGTTGAACATCGAGCGTCTAGCGAGAACTACCATTCTTGGTCTTGGCGCTTCTCAAGCTCATCCATAACGACATCAGTTTTCTTGGGCGTCGGTACAAAATGCTCATGAGCGGCGGTAAGATCCTCAACAAATTCAAGTGTGCCTAGGTAGCTACCCTGCTCGTCACGAACAGCGATGTAACGGACAAGTAAATCACGACCATCGCGTTTATGCCAAACCTCAAATGAATTTTGTTTGCCCGCACGAAATTCATTAAAGAGCCAACGCACCATGCCTTCGACCTTGGGCGGGTGGCAGCTATAAACGGGACGACCCAAAGCAGTTAAGGGACGCTTAAAATCCTTAGCACCTTCGTTGAAGTAAGAATTATTGTCATCGGTATCTACAAAGCTAATCTCGCCAGGAATTGTGTTAAGCAGAGCACGAAGCTGGGCTGCTGTCATGCTGCCGCTAGGAAGTACAACTTTTTCAGTAGTAAGTTCTGCTTGTGGTGCAGCAGGGCGAGCAAGTTCCCAAGCGGGTGCCTTTTCCACTAGACAGGGGGCATAGTCACCTAGGTCAAAGGCGATATTTTGCCATTCTTTCTCACTGAAGTTTGCGGCACAAATAGGAAAGAGAATATGAGCCTCTTTGTAAATCATTTCTTTTGCACGCTGCAAAACAGCACGAGTGCGGGTAATCCAGTCTACATTGGGAGTGCTCCCTGCAAGTTGTCGCAACTCATCACGAATCTCATCGTCAACAGTCCACATAACATTTGCGGGTCCTGTAATGTTGTAGCGATTTGCCAGCATGGGATACAAAAGATCGCCTTTTTTGGAATAGTGGATTGAAATGTGGCGTAGCTTTTGGATATCAGCTTGTGCTCCTACCAAATCCTGTTTATCAAGCTCATCTGAAATTTTATCAAGCAGCGCAGCAATTGCAGAGTTTTCACTCGTTAGCAGGTTAAGGGGATGCCCCGGAATAGCACTGAGCGTTGTGGCTGTGGTGATATGAGCGGTGGCTTGGGCGTGATTGCTTTTGGCTTCGTCAGAACTCCTACTGACTCTGTTGATAGCAACTTCATCTTTGTCTTTGGCAAAAGCAGCTTCAACCGCGGTGGCAGCGTTGCTCATCATGGACTTCATTGCGGCTCCGTCAATTTCTTCGCGGGTCGCACCATGAAAAAGTGCAGAATGTACATCGCAAAGGCGGGTAACCTCAGGCAGGGGAGTGCCTTCCGCAATAAGTTCTTGCTCGGCGGTCATAATTTCGCTAGCGTCGACATCGCTAAACTTTGCGGCAAAGTCTTCGCGCACGCTTTCTAGGTCTTCACCCTCAGTGAGCCTGCGAACATAGGATTTTAGTAAAGCGGAACGTTCATCGGAGTTTGGTTGGCTTTGCTTGGCAAGCAGATCGGCAGATGCTGTAAGGGAGGTTGTCTGGCTTTCTTTGACGGCTGTTTTCTGTTCGTCTTCCTGTATGACTTCAAAGCCAGACGCTTCAAGTTTGGCAACAACTTCATCTAGCTTAAACTCTTTGATAGCACAGCCCTTGGGGATAGTCATCACGCGTCCCACAGTATTGAGTGCCATAGGTTTGGCGATATCGCGAAAACCAATCTCTTGCATCACATCTCGAAGCTCAGGATAGTCCTCAACAAGATCGTGGATCGTACGGGATAGTTTGAGTTTCTTTGTCATGAGAAACCTCTCCTTAAGGTTGGACGCCAATGTCAAATACAGTTGTGTTAGGTAGTACTGCTTTTATAGTTCTTTGATATACCCTATGCCGGGTTCAAAGTATTCCAACGATGACTCGAAAAATAAAGTTTCCTTAATCTGACTTTTATCATGAATTTTGTATTTTTAAGTGTATGAGATGGCTAACTAATGGATAACCTACTTGGTGTGTAGGAAATATTCCACCGCGTGAAAGGGGTTCGTATGAGCAGGATCGCAAAAGTATATGGTCGCGAAGTTTTGGATTCCCGTGGCAATCCCACGGTTGAGGTTGAGGTAACTCTTGAGGATGGCAGCTTTGCTCGTGCTATCGTGCCCTCTGGCGCATCTACTGGTGAGTTTGAGGCTGTTGAGCTGCGTGATGGTGACAAGGGTCGCTATCTGGGCAAGGGTGTTTCGCAGGCTGTTGCTCATGTTAACGATGAGTGCCAGGTTATTGTGGGCATGGATGCTCGCGATCAGCGTGCTATTGATCATGCTTTGATTGCTGCTGATGGTACTCCTAACAAGGGTAAGCTCGGTGCAAATGCTATTTTGGGATGCTCTCTTGCTGTCGCTCGTGCTGCTGCCATCTCGGCTGGTCTGCCTCTGCATGAGTATTTAGGCGGTGCTGGTGCTCATACCCTGCCAACCCCAATGATGAATGTTCTCAATGGTGGCGTACATGCTGATAACAATGTCGACTTCCAGGAATTCATGATTATGCCGGTGGGTGCACCTACCTTTAAGGAAGCGTTGCGCTGGTGTGCCGAGGTCTACCACACCCTTAAGAGCGTCCTCAAGGAAGCTGGCCTTAACACTGGTGTTGGCGATGAGGGTGGTTTTGCCCCCGACCTCAAGACTAATGCTGAGCCCTTTGAGTACCTGATGCGCGCTGTCAAAGAGGCTGGTTTTGAGCCAGGACGCGACTTTATGTTTGCCATGGACCCCGCAACCTCTGAGGTCTATAACAAGGAAACAGGTATGTATGAGCTCAAGGGTGAGGGTCGCACGCTTACTACCGACCAGATGATCGATTACTGGGAGGAGCTTGTTGATAAGTATCCCATCATCTCCATTGAGGATGGTTTGGCTGAGGAAGATTGGGATGGCTGGGTCAAGTTGACCGAGCGTATTGGCAAGAAGGTCCAGCTTGTCGGCGACGACCTCTTTGTTACCAATACCGAGCGCTTGGCAAGGGGCATTAAGCTCGGCGCTGGCAACGCGATTCTCATCAAAGTCAACCAGATTGGCTCTTTGACCGAAACCCTTGAGGCCATCGAGATGGCCAAGCGTGCTGGTTATACCGCCGTTGTGTCCCACCGCTCGGGTGAGACCGAAGATACCACCATCGCCGACCTTGCGGTGGGCACCAATGCCGGCCAGATCAAGACTGGTGCGCCTTGCCGTACTGACCGCGTGGCCAAGTTCAACCAGCTTTTGCGCATTGAGGACAATCTAGGTGAGGCATCGGTCTACGACGGTATCAAGAGCTTCTATAACCTAGGTAAGTAAGCTAACTGGGATTGGATGTTTGACTAGAATCGGACGTTTTGCTTATGTAAGCAAAACTGTATAAACCGCGGGTGCCCTTATTGGCTTCCCGCGGTTTTGTTTGTCTGAGCAAAACATGTCAACTTTTCTGAGTCCAAAGGCTTATGCAATCTTTTCGAAGCCACATTTTCTGGCACCGGTGAGTAAAGATGGGAGTCCAGGTGGTTCATCCTTCGGCCTCGTGAGCAAAGATGGTTCACTTCTCGAGTTCCTGCAAAATCTGACCTGCGCTTATGCAAAGGGGGAGTTCGAAACTCGAACCATCTTTTGTTGGAGGCGTCGAAACATGAACCAGCTGTTGCGATGAAGCTTTGTTACCGTTTCCACCTCATATAGGCAATGGAATCAGACAGGCGTTTTGCTTATATGCTCAATCTGAACATGACTGAGTATCCGATTAAGTTACGGTCAAATGGCTAATGAGTTAGCTGGCACTGCCTTCTGTCTCTGAGTCGCTTGAGATGGTCATAGGAATATTTGCTATCTTGTCGATAGAGCGCAACTTACCATCACCAAAATCGATATATATCAGACCTGCACTTTGGTTATTTGGCATGCCCATATCAAAGGAGTAGGCAAGATGTGCTTTGCCGTCCGCGCCGCCATCATCACGATGCAGAATATATATGTTGGGATCTTGGGTGGCTTCTACCGTGCCGTTAATCTGCTTTTCATCTTGGGGATTTGCCTGCCAAGTGATTGTGCCCGTTTTTTCATCAGGATGAGAAAAGCTTACCGATGTTTGTGTATCGCCTTCAAAGGCGCCAGGATATTTTGTAGGGGTGCCGTGGCTTTGATATGTTCCCGTCAGTTTGAAACCTTCTTTTGAAGCGATAAGGTAGGCTTGGGCCTCTTTTTGTGCTTTGGCCATAAGTCCTGCAAGTATGCCTACTACAACAAGGAGCAGCACAATAATTATCTCGCGCCAACGCTGCTTGAGGAGTTTGCCCATATTTTTCATTATGAGATCCTCACATTCTTAAACGAATGAGAATAATAGATGGGATGAGTGCATCCACGATAGTAAACATGTTTTTTTCCTTTTGCATCATAGTAGTAGACTATATATGGAGCAATAGCATATTTTGTATTTACACTTACGGTGTAATAATGCTTGTCTGCGGGGATATTCACACTAAATGAAGTTGCTGTCGGTGATGTGACTCTCTTGCTCAGTGGAAGAGAAACTCCCATTGATCCGAACGGTGTACCAAAAGCAACTGTTACTGAGATAGAACTTCCGCCATCTGGGGCAATTCATTTTGGGACTCCCTTCTTTGGCTGGGAAAACACTCTTAAAATGCAAAATAGTATTGAATCCTTTCTGGATGTTTAATGTTTTCTTAAATACTGGAAGTGGTAAAAAATAGTTTTATTTGTAAGAGTGCTGTGTATAGAAAAAGCCTAGGAGTCGATGTGACGTCCTAGGCTTTGCTTGTAAAAGCCGATCGCGTATACCGCATGTCATTGCATGCAGGTAAAACTTACATTGGTAGGGTAGGAGCGATAAAAGTTCTTGTTTGGTACTCGCGATCCAGCGCAAACAGACCCTGAGGCGTGGTACCAAAGAGCTTCATATTGGAAATCATCTCGGCAGCATTAGCTTCTTCTTCGCCCTGCTCTTTGATAAACCAATCCAGTGTCTGCATCGTGCGGAAGTCATTGACCTCCTTGGCAGCGGCATAGCAGTCATTGATGAGTGAGGTGACATATTCTTCGTGCTTGAGACCTTCTTCTAGTGGCTCGAGATCATTCTTAAATACCTTGGTAGGCTCCTCAAGAGCAAGCATCTTGACATTTACACCGTTATCAATGAGGTAACGGCGCAAAATCTTGGCGTGAGAGACTTCTTCCTGAACCTGAATCATGTACCAGTTGGCAAAACCCTTAAGACCGCGCGCCTCATAATAGTCCGCGAAAGTCAGGTAGTAATATGCCGACCACAGCTCCCTGTTGACTTGATAATTGAGTTTCTCGGCAACCTTTGCATCGAGTGCCATAGCAATCCTTTCCTTGTGATGAGTGCGCCTTTGAGCACATATTTGGTATACCCTGCGTGTCTTTAAGATTTCTCAAGATTTTGAACTAAGCATGTTTTGTCGGTTTTTTTATAGCTTGCACATAGCTGGGGTACAACGGTATAGAGACAAAAAAGAACGGAGATGGCTGGCGTGACGGTAAGTAGTCCAACATTACAGGCGGACGAGGAAGCAACACAACGCAAACGAGAAGAGATGCTCACTCAGCCCGTTGGTCCTCTTATCTTGCGTTTGGGCGCACCATCAGTGATTGCCAACATCGTAACAACCATTTATAACCTTGCAGATTCATTTTTTATCGGACAGATTTCGACTGCCGCAGAAGGTGCTGTAGGTGTGGCATTCTTTGTCATGACCCTTATCCAAGGTATTGGTTTTTATTTTGGTCAGGGTACGGGCAACGCATTAGGGCGCTACCTTGGCAAAGATGAGCGCGAGCAAGCGCAGCGTATGGCGACCACGGGTCTTGCGTTGTCATTTGGTTTTGGCGTGATTCTTGCTGTGGTGGGAACGATTTTTCTTGAACCTATATGCCGTTTAGCAGGGGCGACTGAAACTATATTGCCGCACGCAAAAGCTTATGTGACCCTCATATTGATTGGCGCACCATGGATGGCAGCATCGCTGACAGCCAACTTTCAGCTACGTATGGAAGGCGAGTCGTTCTGGTCGATGGTGGCATTGGTTACTGGAGCCATATTGGATTTTTTGCTCGATCCAATTTTTATTTTTGTGTTGCAGATGGACATCGCTGGTGCAGCTTTAGCGACGATTATATGTGAATTGATTAGCTTTTTGATGATTGTGATTTCGTCGCAAAAATTGGGTGTGGCACCGTACGACTTTAGGCTGCTTAAGATTGATGGCAATTTGTTGCGAGAAATCAATAACGGAGGTTTACCTTCACTTGCGCGCCAGATGGTATCGGGCGTGGCGACAGTGGCACTCAATCATGCTGCACGGCCTTTTGGCGATGCGGCAATTGCGGCGATGGCTATTGTGTCACGCGTTTCAAGTGTGGGCAATTATGTGCAGATTGGTATTGGCCAGGGTTTTCAGTCGCTATGCGGTTACAACTATGGGGCAGGCAGAGGAGACCGTGTACGCAAAGGTTATTTCTTTGCGGTGCGTGCCTGCATAATTGCAGTTGCTGCGGTGAGTGCGATGGTGTTTGTTTTTGCGCCACAGATTGCAGCTGCCATGCGTAACGATCCTGAAGTGATTGCAATTGCAACGGTAGCTTTGCGTTTTCAAGCAGTAACTTTGCCGATTACCGGTATTGCAATGATTACGAATTTTATGTTGCAAACGACAGGACGTATGTGGCGTGCGCTTTTCTTGGGTCTGGCGCGTCTGGGCATTGTGCTGGCTCCCATGGTTACGCTGCTGCCGTTGGCATTTGGTTTATTAGGTGTTGAGATGGCACAGTCAGCTGCAGACGTGGTGACCGTCTGCATTGCCGTTCCGATGGCTCGAATAGCGCTGCGTGAGGTGGGTGTGGTGCAGCCAATAGAGTAAAGTTCGCAGCGCGAGGTTCTGCTTGTCAAAAAGCGTTCTCGTTATTCGCACATTCAAGCACCAGAGCTGCATGTTCATCTTTGCTCATCGGTGACAGGTGGTTAATTTGCTTCTAGATTTTGGAAGCGGTTTGCAATGAACTCATCGGTATAGTGCGTATCTACCCAAACTTCAAAAGCATTTGCGGGTGGAATTCCCATTTCGCGCGAGACCTTGCGATCAAAACAAAATATAGTCATCCAAATATCAAGGCTGAGATAGGTTGCCAAGAGCACGATAAAGACAAACTGTCGCTTCGAGTGAAAAATGCCAATGCCGTAGAGCAAGCTTGGCATGATGGTGCGCGTCCAGATGAGGCCAAGCAGACCCCAGATAACAAGAAAACGCCAGGCCACATAGGGTGTGATGTGGTCAGGAAGGTAGATATAGGTCCAGGAGTGTGCGTGGATGAGATGCTCCATGCCCCAGCCAGTGATTTGCTCGAGCGTGCCGCCGACAACGGCTCCCGAGAGGAATATCTGCAGGTCATTGGCATGGTGACGGCGTAGAAAATATGCGTTGAAAGTTAGCAGCACCGCGCCAAAACCATACAGCGGAGAAAACGGTCCCCATACGAGACCAGCACGATTTTGGGTGAGACCAGCTGTAATGAGCATCCAAATTTCTTCCAACACCAGCCCCAAAATGCTGCAGAGGAAGAAAATCATGATGACTTGCCACCAACCGATGGGCGTGGCATCAAGAAACTCCTCGCGCAGCTTGCGCACAACATCATTTACGCGACGGCGCTGCTCACGCGAAAGGCGAGGGTTTCTGAGGGTATAGAGCGTATTACGAGTGCCGCGCGCTCGTCTCCAAGCGCGCGCTGTGGCAATCTGGATTTGAATGTCTTCATCAAGCTTTTTGTTGGCGCTGAGGCGGTCAAGTTCTTTGCCGCCGCCGAGCCAGTTCCAGAAGTTGCGAATAATCCAAGCAATTAGCCTGAGGACCTCAAGTAAAACAATGAGGCCGATGATAGTCCAAAGCACGGCCTCTCCTTACTTTTTGGTCTTGGGCATTTGGATGTGTAAATGTTGCTGTGGCGCACTTGTGTTACTAGAGATAGCTAACCGTTTCAGACAGCGGTTTGCGTGACTCATGATTTTTGAGAGGCGTGCCGTTGGCTGCAGCATGTCCTAAATCAAGCAGAGCCACAGGCACTTGCTGCTTAGGCAAGTCGAAAATCTGCTGGGCTTGCTCGGGGCTAAAGAAATTAATCCAGCAGCTCCCCAAACCTTCGTTTGCTGCAGCAAGCATCATATGTGTGGTCACGATTGCTACATCCTCCGCCCCTGAATCCTTGGGGCTTTGAGGATAGTGGAAGACAGCGTCGGCGTCATAACACACTATCAAGACGATAGGGGCACCGTACCTGCAAGGTGTTATTTCATCTATTTTGGCGAGGGCGTCAGAGCTCTTGAGCACATAGATACGCTGCGGCTGACTGTTTTTTGCAGTAGGTGCAAGACGACCTGCCTCAAGAACAGCTGCAAGCTGCTGGTCATCGATTGGGGTGTCGGTGTATGCCTTGCAAGAGTAGCGAGCTTGTACGAGTGAAAGAAAGTCCATAATGCATCTCCTTTTTGCTGCTGTAGTTAGCTTAGCAAATTGGGGTGATATGTCTGTTGTTTGATAAGAAAAAGTGCAGGAAGGATAGGAGAGAGGTAATGAAGAGGTATATTAGCGAAAGACTGGCTATTTGTAGGAGAGCTCTCATTATGAAAGCTCTCCTCAATTTTATGGAACAACTCTCCATATGAAAGCTCTCCTCAATTCCTACTAATTTCTGGGAATTATGCTTGACAGCAATAAGTAATCCATGTATAACTTTTATTGTCAAAAACGAAAGGGGGCCGAGATGATTCAAGCAGTAATTTTTGCAGTAGCTGTAAGCGTCTTGGGCCTCGCGATTCAGAATTTTCTTCTGAGACGAGTTGTTTAAACCTGGCCGAGGCTGTGGACCCTCTCCCCACAGCGATAAGCCCTTCATAACCGCCGACGTTCCCCCTTTCTTGCGTCGGCGGTTTTATTTTTGCTGAGATTTTGGGATATAGGCAAAAAAGTGTCTAACTGTATTTCTTATATATGGCAGATAAGAAAATCTATCTCGGAGCAGCAGCTGTTAAGTATTTCGCCAAGGAAGTTGCCGCTTATAAATATAGTAAGAATATCAGAGGATAGCTACCCCTCTTCGCTCTGAGGGTCGATGTGCGCCATTGCCCTGTTTTTGAGTCTCAGTGTTTTCGCTGGTAAAAGACCTATTTTGAAAGGCAGCTATTTTCCCGTGTTTTGCCGCACTTTTTGGTTTTAACAAACTCGCTGGTAGATGACATATGTCCATATTTCAAACATAAATATCTTATCCAATAACAGAGCTAAATGGCGCAAACCGTCTCTCAGAGCGAAGAGGGGTGTGATCAGAGGTTTTCTACCGAGTGGTTTTGCTTGATTGAAATTTCACCCAAACTGAGGTTGGGATAGATTTGCACCTATGTTTAGGCAAGCAGAACGAGATGCAGGTTGACAGTTCAAGACGCCTTGCAGCTTACCAGTCACTGCTCCAGTCAGTATCGCTGCTGTCCCAGCCACCAAAATCAAAATCCCAGTCGTTATCGTCCCAGTCATCGTTATTCCAGTCATCATCACTGGTTTTGGATTCATAGCGAGGAACATTCGAATCGGATAAGTCAGAGGTATTCTTGCCCTCAAAATACTCATCGGCATTGTTTTCCAACACGTCAGGTACCTCAGAAGCAGAGGTCCAGTCGTTGCCAATTGATTGATACCAACCATGGTCGTAGTAGTAATAGTCGTTGTTATAACGGTAGTAACCCTTGCTGTGCGTACCAGCAGACATTGTCGCTACAACAATAGTAATAATGACGATGATGATTAGGGCTAAGACAATACCTTTTGCAGTATTTGATTTGTCGGAGCTGTTTTGGTGTTGCCTCGATCTGCCGCTCTGCTTGCGATCCAAAATTTCGGCACGCATTTTTTGATAAATTTCGTTGACGGCATAGGCTTCGTCGTCGCCTGAATAACGAATGACGCGGGAGCCGTCGGCTTTGTTTTTATAGACAATAAAATTGCCATCCGTTGGGTTTTTGTAAATGCCAAAAGCGCGAGGTTCCTTGTAATCCTGTCCAATGAAAAAGCGCATCTTTTCCAGCGGAAGCTTGTGCGCGTGGGCAAAGGCAAGCAACTCTTCAATGGTTTTTGGCACACCGTGACCGCTGCGGGTCATATGTTCGTTTGGCGCTCCGCAATACGGGCAGCGTTCGTCAGTCTCATCGATATAGTTGTCGCAAAAATCGCATTTAACCTTCATGTGACAGCCTCCTCGATGAAGCGTTGGGGGTAAGAATGTGGTGCTTGCTTGAGAATAGTGTATCCTAGCCCACCCAAAGCGGGTGAGGCTGTTAATGTTGCGCACGCGAACGTTTGCAAATTGCAGTTAGGCGTATCGCGTTAGAATGGATATGTGCATTACCTGCGCAAATTCGGCGCATGCTGCGTTGGCTGGCGCGGAAAATGTCTCGACACAGATGAGGCATAGGAGGAACTATGACATATGCACTGGAGACTGCTACTTGGATTTCGGGACCTGAGTTTGACTATGGTTCAGATGGAGCAGGCTACTTTGATGGACATCACAATCATATTGTGAAGACTGATTTTGACTGCGATACGCCCGAGGGCGCGACGTTGGAGATTGCTTCGCTGGGCTATCGTGTGGCGCGCATCAATGGTCAGCGCGTGGGTAAAGACGAACTGGCGGGGGAGTGGACGCGCTTTGACAAGTTAGTTTATTTTGACCGCTACGATATTTCTGATTTGCTCGTAGCTGGCAAGAATAGTATTGAAATAGAGTTGGGCAATGGTTGGTATAACCCTGCTCCAATTCCTTTGCAGGACAGGCAGAGTCTGCGCGATAACTTGGCAGAAGTGGGTACGCCTCAGGTATTGGCCGCGGTTGTTGCTGCCGATGGTACGACGTTGACCCGCACTGATGCAAGCTGGGTTTGGTGTGAGGGGCAACTGACCTTCAACAATCTCTATCTTGGTGAACATCGTGACCTAGGATTTGAGGGAGCAGAATGGGGCGCGGTTGTTGCACGGCCCAATACGCGCGTATTGACACCGTCGGTGGTGCCCGCATGTTCGCGTGAAGGTGTGGTTATGCCAGGCGTAGCACGTGAATTTGCTGATGGCATTTTGATTGATATGGGTCAGATGCTCGCAGGTATTATTGAATTCCGCTTTCACGCACGTGCTGGTCAGAGGGTCACCATCAACTATGCTGAGCAACTCGATGAAGAAGGTAGGTTACTCTTCCCTGCAAATGAGCTTATTCAGCAGGACGTGTTGACCTGCATTGAGGGCGAGAATTTCTTTACCAATGAGTTTTGTTGGCATTCCTTCCGCTACGCCTTTGTTGAGGGGCTTGCTATGGAGGATTTGGAGCACTTTGATGCCTACTATGTGCATACGGCGCTGACCCAAACGGGAGATATTGTCACAGACAATGTCTCTTACCAGCGGCTATTTGATGTTGCACGCCGTACAAAGTTAAACTGCATCCATGGTATTTGGGAGGGTAGCGCGCACGATCGTTTTGGCTACGGTGGCGATATGGTTGCGCTGTTTAATTCGAATGCTTTTCTTTTTGATACGGAAGGCCTGCTAGACAAGACACTTGGTGATTTCTCGCGTGATCAGACTGCACGAGGCGGTGTACCTGCGACGGTGCCTGGAGCTGGCGTTGGCAGTGCGTGCCCTGCGCCTGGAGAAGGTCCGCTGTTGTGGCAGCTTGCCTATCCCTATTTGGCTGTTCGAGCAGATCAGTGGTACGGCAGGAAGGATCTGCTTGAGCGTGAATGGCCTCAGCTGGAGCGTTTCTCTCAGTATTTGTTGAGTTTTGATCCAGCCGAACTTGCCCAGTTTTGTCTAGGCGATTTGGGTGGAGTTGGCGATAGTGATGGCGAGACACCCGACCATGAGTTTGTTGGTTGGTGTGCGATTTTATGGGCTTTGGGCTGTGTAGATGAGGTTGCTATTCGCCTAGGCAAGCAAAACCAAACACTTGAAGCAGCTATCGAAAAGCTGCACAAACAAATTGTTGAGCGTTTTGCCCATGCTGATGGCAGTTTTGGCGATGGTACGCAGACCTCATATGCTTTTGCAGCGGCATTGGGTCTGGGAGACCGGCGCAAGCTCACCCATAAACTGGCAGATGCAATTCGTGCAAACGATGGCGTTGTGAGCTGCGGCATGTTTGGCTCGATGCTTGCCTGTGATATGCTCAATCGTTTTGGATTAGACGAGTTGGTTGAAGGTTGGTTGCTGCGTGAACAGTCTCCAAGTTTCTTGGATATGCTATCTGAGGACTCTGGTTCGCTTAAGGGGAGCTGTGGGGGCCAGATTATCTCGCGCAACCACGCGATGATGTCGGGTTATGTGCAGTGGATGGCGCAGGCGCTAGGTGGTATACGCGTGGCAGATGATGCGGTGGCGGCAAATCATCTGGTGATTTCGCCTTTCTTCTCGCCCAAGACAAACAGTCTGACCTGCTCGTATGTGACGCCGCGTGGACAGATATGCGTGGGCTGGGAACGGCAGGTAGCAGGTATTGCGCTGACAGTGACCGTGCCTGCGGGGACGGCAGCAGACGTTTGGGTTGATGGTGCTATCACCACAATTCCTGCCGATAATGCGCCAGTAACTCAGGCTTTCCTTATCGAAGCATAGTCCGCGCCTAGGATCTGCCTGCTTACCCACCAGATCTGCCGGCCTGCCCTCCGCTGGCCGGCAGGTCTGCTTGCCAAAAGCCACACTTCATTTCATCTGTCGTAGTCCTGCGTGCCAAACGCCACGTTCTGTTTCATGCTAGGTGCCAAAAGCCACGCTCTACTTCACTTTTTTAGCCAAAAGCCACATATCTCTTCATGCCCAAAAAATTTACCTGCGCAAACGTCAGGTCCTTTGAAACAGAATGTGGCTTTTGACATTTTTTCTGAAATGATGTGTGGCTTTTGACAAGCAGAGCCGTGTTAGTTGAAAGAATGTGTGACATTTGACAAGCATCGCCGTGCGAGATGAGATGGAGTGTGGCTTTTGGCATTCGAGGGATCCGAGAAGCACAACTGCTAGTCAGCATGAAGCCTTCCTCTGAAACTTTTCTGCGTTTGCGCAGGTCGGATTTTCGTAAATTCAGGAACTTATTTAGTTTGGTAAAAAAGTGTCAGGAGAATGCTCATTTTGGTAGCAATGAGAGCGAAGTATCGCGTATCTCCCGCTGCGTGCTACCATACATCCATAAAGGGGGGGCTGGCGCACGCTAGCTGAGATTGGGTCCAGTGCGACCCTGACCCGTAGACTCTTGATCTAGGGAATGACGATTGCCCGAAAAGGAAATCCATGGGTGCTCTGAACAGCACCTTTTTCATTGGTTCACGAAAATGCACAGCGGGTAGTTCACGAGAATGCTCGGGGATGCGTGGAGCCCTAGGCGGACTTGGCAGCCAATCGGCGAGCGGTCGGCTGCTGGCTGTCTTGCGAGTTGCTCAGAGGTCGGCATCCGATGCCATCAGCTCCGCGATATTGAGGTGTGTGACGCCGTTTCGCGTCGTGGGGAGTGGATCCAGTGTGAGCAGGTATCGCGGCCAACCGTCCCTGATCATCGAGAATGGTCGGAACTCCCTCTCTGCTACCTTCCAATCGGCGATACTCATCGACACCTGCACGTAGATGTAGCGCTGGTTCTTCCGGGCGATGAAGTCCACCTCCAGCCTGCCGACGCGCCCCACGCTGACTGTCCAGCCGTGACGCCTTAGGTACTGGTAGACTACGTTCTCGAGGGCTGGTCCGTAGTTCACTTGGTTGTCTGTGTTGAGCGCGTAGTAGAGTGAGAGGTCGGCGAGGTAGTGCTTCTCGCCACCATGGAGACTCTTCCTGCTCTTAAGGTCGAACGTGGGGCAGCGGTAGAGTACCTTGGCAGCCTCCAGGTAGCCGGCGTAGCGCGAGACCGTCCTCGCGAGGACAGGCGTCCCCTGGGCCTCGCGGAGCTCCTCGGCGATGTTGGTGAAGTTCGTCGGCGCCGCGTAGTTGGAGACCATGTATGCCATGACGCGGCGGAACGCTTCGGTGTTGCGGACCTTGCCAGCTCGTCTGCGGATGTCCTTCTCGACAATCTGACCGATGACGTCGCTGACGTATGCGGAGCGCGCCCCAGGGTCCGGGAGCCGCACGGCGCCCGGCATGCCGCCCTCGCGCAGGTACCGCTCGAACTCCGCGGGCACGGGACCGACCTTCTCGCCGAGGGCCCTCCTCATGCCGAGCCACTCGGGGAACGCTAGGGTGAAGAGCTCCAGCTCTACGTATCGCCCGGTGAGCTTGGTGGCGAGCTCCCCGGAGAGGAGGTAGGAGTTGGAGCCCGTGATGAAAATGAAAGCGCCTTCGAGCCTCCATGCCTCGATTACCTCCTCGAAGTCCTCGATGTTCTGAACCTCGTCGACGAAGAGGTAATGGCCGTGCGGACTGTTTCCGAGGGAGGCCTCAATGGCCGCGTCGAGGGTGTTTGGGTCCCTCACACGCCGATATCTCCTCGCATCGAGGTCGAGATAGGCGATGCGGTCCTCGCTGACCCCGTGCTCCCGCAGCTCTTCCATTACGGTCTGCATGAGGCATGACTTGCCGCAGCGCCTCATACCCGTCACGACCTTGATGAGGTCGGTGTCGTAGAACGGCCTCAGCCGCTCGAGGTACAACTCTCGCCTATAGAGCTCCGTCATGATGCTTCACCTCCCAGAAAAAGCTCATTTAAGGATACATAACTTGTCAAAATTTACAAAGTTTGTATCCTTAACGTGCGTTTTCCGCTGAGGATGTCGGCCATACCCTCAACCTCGTCACATTATTACGCAGGCTCGCGGATCGCCTTGTATAGGGGAGGTGTCGTCCGAATCCAACTAGAGGGTGGAGCGCGTCGACGATCGGCCACACGGAGACGGGAGGCCTCTCGGACTGGCTCTGCTCGATGCTCTCCGAGGCGGACGCGGAGTCAGCGGGGGCAAGGGGGTTCGCAGAAGGCGCCACGAGGTGCGTGATGCTGGCGACTTGCTCGGAGGCGAGCCCCAGCCAGCCCTGGAGGACGCTCGTGCTCTTCGCGGGCGTGCTCTGGGGACGGAAGCGACGACGACAACGAACGACCATGGAGGTCTCTGATGAGGAAGCTCTTGATCGGGGTGGCAATGCTGCTCTGGATGATGATAGCGGCGACATCGTACGGCTGCTGCGTGGTGGCGGCGCGCTGCGACGACGAGGAGGGGACGCGATGAGCGGGGGTTCCATGCCGCACCTCACCAAGTGCGCACTGGTGCACGGGCTCATAGACTCCCTCGCGAGGGCCGACCCGGACATCGGCGAGATGGTACGCGAGGACCGCCTCGGCTTCGAGGGGCCGGGCCTCTGGGCGCCGGTGGACCACGTCGTGGTCTACGCGGATGACCTGAAGGCCGACGTAACTGACCTCACTGCCCTGCAGACCATGGTGGCCATTGCGCAGATGCTCGACCACGTGGTGGTGTGAAACGAGCCAGCCGAGCACTTCGACCCGGAGAGGAGACGAGGCGAGCAAGAAGCGCTAACTGCTAACCAGATTCCGAAATACCAAGGAGGGGATGCGGGCAAATCGTCCGCATCCCCTCAGCTTTTCAATCAAGATTGCCCTCCGTCTCCGTAACGACGCATGAACATTTTTGGCACTTCGGATTAGTTATTTGTCTAGTTTAATGGGAATATAGACACTTTTCTCAACATAAAAATGCTCTATACTACATTTATCAGGAGATTGGAGCATGTGATGGAACGCACGGCAATGAGGGACCTCCTTAGGTGGAAGGACGACCCAAACCGCAAGCCGCTCCTCATGTTCGGCGCGCGCCAGGTGGGCAAGAGCTATCTGATAGAGCAGTTCGCGAGGGAAAACTACGAGAGCTACGCGCTGCTCAACCTCGAGGAGGACCCCAGGCTCGTCCAGGCGTTCGAGGGCAGCCTGGAGCCTGAGAATGTCATGAGGAACCTCAGCCAGGCACTCGGGTTTACGCTCGACGTCAAGGGGATGCTCTACGTCTTCGACGAGGTGCAGGTGTCCAACCGCGCGCTCACGGCGCTGAAGTACTTCCAGGAGGGTGGCTTCCCACACCCCGTCGTCGCCGCCGGGAGCCTCCTAGGGGTTGCGGTTAACCAGAGGGATTACTCGCTGCCCGTGGGCAAGGTCAACACCATGGTCCTGCGCCCCATGACCTTCGACGAGTTCATGGTGGCCACCGGCCACAGCCTCATGCTCGAGGGGATACGGCAGGCTTACGAGGACAAGGCACCCTACCAGCTGCACGACCAGGCCATGGACCTCTACCGCGCCTACCTCCTCGTCGGCGGCATGCCCGAGGCGGTCGACGCCTACGCCCGCACGGGCGACGTGCGCGAGGCCACGCGGGTGCACCGCGACATCCTCAACCTCTACCTGGCCGACATGGCCAAGTACGCCCCCAGCCCCACCGACGTCGCCCGCGCGCGGGACGTGTGGAACAGCGTGCCGGGCCAGCTCGCAAAGGAGAACCGCAAGTTCCAGTACAAGCAGGTGCGACACGGGGGGCGCGCGAGCCAGTACGAGGGGGCCATCTCCTGGCTCCTCTCGGCGGGGCTCATCACCAAGTGTGTGCGCGTCTCGTCAGGGCAGGTGCCCCTCAGGCTCCAGGAGGACGCCTCGGCCTTCAAGGTCTACGCAAACGACACGGGGCTGCTCTCCACGATGTCCGGGGTCCCCGCCAGCGCCCTCTTCGACGAACGGGGTCGGTCGCTGCTCGGCGCGGGTGGCCTCACGGAGAACTACGTGGTGCAGGAGATGGTCGCGCGCGGGATCGAGCCGCGCTACTGGACGAGCAACGGCCAGGCCGAGGTGGACCTCGTGGTCGAGGATGGGTTCGCGAGGGCCGTCCCCGTGGAGGTCAAGTCTACGGAGAACGTCCGGTCTAGGAGCCTCGGTGTCTACCGGGAGAAGTACGAGCCTACGAGGTCCGTGCGCATCTCGGCAAGGAACTTCGGCGAGGGCGAGGTGGAGAGCGTCCCCCTCTACGCTGCTGGGTGCCTTGCCGACGAGCTGGCCGCGCGGTGCCAAGCCTCGGGGATAGTCGGCTGACAGAGCCGGGCGGACGCCCGCCACGTTGAGAGGGCAAAAGGGGATGGACGACATCGCTCAGAAGGAACTTCGGCTCTTCGAGGCCCTCCTCGGCTATCGCGGCATCCAGTCGCTCATGGACCTCGCCGCCGAGCTCCTTGGTAACCCCCTCTTCTTCTCCGACCGGGGCATGAGCTATAGCCTTGCCAGCAGCTACGACGGACCGCAGGCAGACCTCTTCCGCGCCGCAACTTCCGGTGATCAGGAGAACGTCGAGCGGCGCGTGTACGATGCGGCGCGAAAGGGCTACTTCGACTGGATCTACGCACATGACGAGCCCATCGAGGGAACTGCCATCGACGACCCGTGCCATTACCTCAGCGCCCGTGTCCGTGACGGAGCAGACGCCATTGGCCACATCTGCGTGGTGGACCTGCGGAGGCCCTTCGAGGAGGGGGACAGGGAGCTCCTTCCGGTCGTGTGCCAGTGTGTGGCCTTCGAGCTGCGCCGGAAGGCCGACACGAGCTCTTGGACCATACCCTATGGCCCGCTCTTCTCGGGCTTGCTCGCCGGGGGCGGAATGGGGGAAGCCGAAGCGCGGCGCCAGGCTGAGATGGACGGCCTTAGGGTCCCCGCACGCATGCTCCTCTTGGTCGCCCGTGTCACGGACAGCACCAAGGCGGTCTCACTTGCCTTCTTGCGCTCCCAGTTGCTCCAGGCGTTCCCGGGCTCGTTCGGGATCGTGCGGGAGAACGAGTGCGCCCACGTGGTCAACGCCGAGGCGGGGGTCGACGAGGTTGAGCGAAGGATTGCCGGCAGTGTCTACACGGGAGGCATGGAGGTTGGTTTGAGCTGGGAGTTCCGCGAGCTCACGGGCATCCATACGGCCTACGTGCAGGCTGATGCCGCCCTGCGCCTCGCACCCATGTCAGGAGAGGCGGCCCCAGGCACCGTGCGCCTCGCGCGGTTCGCTGACGCGATGGTCCCCCTGCTGGCCGAGGCGCTCCAGTCTCCGCATTCTTCCGTTCCGCTCGCCGCACTCGTCATGCCCGAGGTGGCCCTGCTCGCCGAGACGAACCGTCGCGACGGCACCGACCACCTCGGGGACCTCGCCTCCTATCTTGCTTGCGAGGGAAACGTGACGCGGGCCGCCAGAGTCCGGCACGTGCACAAGAACTCGATGTACTACCGGATCGGCCGCCTCCAGGAGCTCTCGGGCATAGACCTGTCGGATACGGGCGGGCACCTTGCCCTGAGGCTCTCGGTCGAGCTGCTCAAGGCGTCCAAGCTGTCGGGCAGGTCTGCGCACCGATGACGTCGTTTGGACAAAGCGCACAAATATAGGTCAACAAAAACTGGCTCAAGCACCTACAAACAGGGGATATACCTGCTCACACTCCTTGATGTGTCGTACTCCAGCACGAATACGTCTGAGGAGGACCATGCCCGAGAACGCCCACGCCCTACCCTTCGACCCCTGGCACCCGTTGCCCGACCCGCCCGCAGCCTCGTACTCCTATTCGCTCTCGATGCATATCAGCCCCTACGAGTTCACCAACTGGCGTGACGAGGCCACCTCTTGGAAGACCACCTGCTACCTGCACGCGGGCCTCAACCCCACCGACACCTACAAGATCAAGGGTCCCGATGTGCTGAAGTTCCTGGGCACGGTCACAGCGACCAACATGGACCACTTCGAGGTCGGCCGCATCAAGCACGGCGTGATGGTCAATGACGAGGGCACCGTCATCACCGATGGCGTCATGCTGCGCACAGCCGAGGACGAGGTCACCACCTACTGGATGGCGCCGATGCTCAACTTCTACCTCGACAACAAGGCCGCCGGGGAGCTCGACGTGACCGGCGAGCTCGTGACCGACAGGATCTTCCTCTTCCAGATCGGCGGGCCCCTCTCGCTCGACGTCGTGGAGGCGGCCACGGGCGAGGACTTCCACGACATGAGGCACCTGCGCTTCGCGACTCCCAGATCTGCGGTCACAAGGTGCAGGTCTGCCGGGTCGGCATGGCGGGGACGCTCGCCTACGAGGTGCACGGCGACATCCAGGACGCCCACGAGGTCTACAACAAGCTCTGGGAGGTCGGCCAGCCCATGGGCATGAGGCGCCTCGGCTCGCACTGCTACACCATGAACCACGCCGAGAACGGCTTCCCGCAGCTCAAGGTCCACTTCCTGGAGCCGTGGAGCCGTGTAGCCGGCCTCATGGACTATCTCAACTCCATTCCCGGCATGGAGTTCCAGATGATGACCTGCAACGAGAACTTCATGCAGATCGAGGGCTCCGCCTCGGGCAGCATCGAGAACTTCTTCCACAACCCCTACGAGCTCGGCTGGGGCCGCATGATCCACTTCGACACGACCTCTTCGGCCGCGAGGCGTGCGAGAGGATCGCTGCGGCACAGGACACGCGCAAGATGGTCTCGCTGGAGTGGAATGCCGACGACATCGCCGAGGTGTTTGTGAGCCAGTTTCGCGGTGAGGGCGAGCAGCCCTACCGCTTCATCGAGCAGCCGACCGACGCCGACTACTGGATGGGCCCCAACGTGCACCACGACTACGTTCTCGACGCTGATGGCAACAAGATCGGCACCTCGATGGGCCACCAGAACGCCTGCTACTTCCGCCGCATGATCTCCATCGCGAGCATCGACAGGGACTTCGCTGAGCTCGGCACCGAGGTCTACGTGCTCTGGGGCAACCCCGACGAGCGCCAGATTAAGATCCGTGCCACGGTCGCGCGCTATCCCTACAACAACGTGATGCGCTCCGACTCGACCGACGTGTCGAAGCTATAAGGCGCAGAAGCTTTATCTGTATTTGCCAGTGGGCCGCCGAATTCTTGGAGGCTTACTGGCATTATCACAAATTTGCAGGTAAACGGCTTGTTCTAAGCCCGTCTAAGGCATGTAATAGACCCAGGTGGTCCCAGAGCCCATGGATTTCGCGCTATTGCTACGACCCGAAGTGTCAGAAAAGCAGGATTACCTTCGCCACGAACCTCATCCACAGGATGAAGAACTTGCCTATCGCTTTTAGCACACGCTTGGCCACGCCCATCTCACACGCTCCCTAGAAAGAGTCCTCTTCAACATAGACGTTAGCAGCCAGGGTGGACATAAATTCGTAGCTGGCTTCTGTCATGCCGAGAGCCGTGCAGACGCGCTCCTTGGCGTCGGGCCCGCCGGCGACGCCGGGCATGTTCGCTATCAGGTGGTCGTGCAGCCACACAGCCCTTCCCGCGACACACCTTGACGGCTCGTCGGGGTCATGGAAGAGATCGGTCGTCTCATCGAATTGCGACATGTCGCAGAGGTCGCCCCCCATGCGGACCCACTGGAGCCTTCCGTCGAGCTCGATCGAGCGCGCCTGGGCCAGCTTCTCACCGGAGAGCACGTGGAGCCTGCAGCCGCCGGACCTCTGGGCGAGGGGCATACACTCGTTGGGGTCGGCGGTCATGCGGTACCAGCTCGCCTCCACCCAGAGCCCGTCGACGACAGTGACGCGCAGGTCGGTGAGGGCGTTTGGCCTCTCGAGGGCGCTGTCCGTAGTGAGCGCGTTGGTGTCGAACTCCTCGACTGTCCAGTCCTCAAAGCACACGGTTATCCTCATTGCTCGCTCCTCTCTCCGCGCCTCGTCTGCTGGCGCGCCTGGCTCCTGCCGCCATGGTGGTGGTCACCGTGCCGCGTGCTCCGCGTGGTGGGGGAGTCGTCCGCCCTGCGCCGCCCGACCGTGGTGCTAGCCGATCGCTCGAGCAGGATCCCGTGCTCGGCGCAGTACCGCCTCGCCCGCCCGATCCTCGTCGCGGTCGTCTCCCGTCCGGGCTTCCCTTGCAGTCTCGATGCGGCGGCGTCCATGGAGGCGAGGCTCCTGAAGCCGCCGCGGGAGACGACGCCCACCGCCTCCGAGAGGGCTGCGAGCTCGCGCAGGTCGCACATCTCGATGGCGCCTGCCACCACCTCGCGCACTTTCCGGATCGTCAACGGCTCCGGAGCCCGTCGCGTCGGGCTTGCGAGCCAGCGCTCCGCCTCGCGTCTCGTGTAGGACGCCCCGAGCCTGGAGTCGCCCACCTGGCGCGTCGGGGTCTCGGCGAGTGCGTACACTCAGTCGCTCCTCCTCGACGCTGACTCTCACACGGTGATGCCCATCTCAACAAGGGCTGACCGGAAGTCGGCGGGGTTGCGGGCGATGTCCTTGGCCACCTCGACGCGCACGCGGATGTCGGCTACCCACGAGTAGTCACCTCGCGACACGAGGTCGTGCTCATTGATGTGAACATTCCTGCAGGCATACGGTTCGGAGTTGGGAATGACGCCAGTCTCCGGGTCCTTCGGCTCGTCCTCGAAGAACGAGAGCCCGTGCTCCCGCGCGATTCTCTGAGCCGACCTCTTCAGCGCTCGGGGCTCGGGATCCTGGAGCCTTCGACTGGTCTCGAGGTTGGTGTTGTTCACGATGACGTGGGCGTGCGGGATGTGACTCTCGTCGTTGTCGTGGTAGACGACCGCCACCTCGTAGTCGCCGAAGTTCTCGCGGATCCATGACATGGTGACAGACCAGAGCTCTGAGAGCCCGATGGCGTCGCGCGGATCGGGGGAGAAGACGTAGCCTTGTAGGGGGCGTCGTTTCCGAACGCCTCGCGGGTCCCGTCCATCGCTGACGCCCAGTCGTAGGCGCTGTACTCAGGCATTCCGTCCCCGTCTATGCTTGCCATCGGGGCGTCGAGGTTGAGGAAGTTGCGTGCCAGAACCCGGCCCTCCTTCTCGAGATAGCGCTGGGCCGCACCGAGGCGCGTGTGGCCGGAGATGGGCTTGACGAGGGGCATTGCTCACCCCCGGAGACGACGGGCATGTCGGTGAGCTCGGCGGCCTGGCGTCTGACGGAATCGGCGTCCGAGCGCATTTCCGAGAGCCCGTAGGAGATGCTCTCAAGCGCCTCGGCGAGGTCGAGTGCGTCGACGCCCGATTCGCGCACCGCCTTTGCGGTGGCGTTGAGCGCGTGCGTGGACTGGTTGAGGAGGTGACTGAGTGCACGGACGTTGCGGACGTAGCGCGCGAGGGTGGCGCGGTCGAGCGCGAGCGAGCGGGAGGAAACGGCGCTGGGGGAGGCGGTGCCGGCCTGGACGAGGAGTCGCACTGTGTCGGAGACCGAGGTGCCGAGGGAATCGGCAAAGCCGCGTAGGGATGACATCTCGTCATCCGAGAGCATCACGTGGAGCTGCGCTGTCCTGGACATGTCCCTCCCTACCGTTCACGTGTACAAGGGCTCCTGATAATCCTAGGGGCGCGGGGCCTTCCCCGCAGGTGCCACCCCTGACGATGTGTCAGGGGTGGCACCGCGTCGCCGAGTGAGGGATGTAGGGGCGAGGTGCCAAGGGGAGGGGCGGAGCCGCGGCCCAAGGCGCGAGGTTCGGCCGTCCCGAAGGCGACGAGGACGAGCTATTCCATGGACTTGTACATGGAATAGGCTACTTGCTATTATGGACTTTCAGGGCTGGTGAGTCCTTCTTACAAGACGGTGGAGGGCTTGAGGGGCACATAAGCTGTTAGATAATGGTTTAGGGGATGAGTTCGTCTAAACCCTTGAGCTCATTGGGAAGCGAGTGAACTATGTGATGCCAGTCAACGGTGCTGGCTGTCCGTATTGCGGTGGTGTAATAGGGCCACCTAATCGACTTCGAAAAGACCCCCACCACCTTGTAACGGTCTCCGCGTTTTACCTCTTTTCCGACTGGCGATGATAGGAGCGTCATAGGATCGAGATACTCGCCCTCGTAATTCCTGAACCCCATGCAGGCTTGTTGGTCACCAGCAAAAACCTCTGCGTCGACATTCAGCCGTGAGCCGTTTGGTCGACCGAATTCCCTTGCAGAAAGATCTGGCCTGAACATCGACAGGGAGGCTCTGAGCTTCATCGCGGCAAACCCGCTGTTGTCCAGAGCGAGATCCGCCTCAGAAAGGTTGTGTCCCGTGCACTTCCGCCAGAAGTACATCGCTGATACGCTCTTTGACTGCGTCCTGACTCCAGTGAGATGCTTAAAACTCCTGGCCAGAAACCTAAGTTCTAGGTAATCGACCTCGCTGCCTTGTAGGCCGACCAATAGTATGTTCTTGTCTAGGAGGTTCTCCTGGTACATTTCAGCTGCCTGAATGATCTTCTTGATGGGTGGCTTTTTGGTAACTGACAAAGATAGCTCCTGTTTAGATGCATTTCCACCATGACAGCGGCTCGCTCGCTTGGCCACAAGGCGCATGTGACCATTCACGAGTGGCTCTCCCAACATTGTTGCATTATCCCATCATACAGGACTGTCCGAGCTTGGTTGCCTGTTTACCCGCCTTATGTCGTTACGGGGGTTGACGGTGACGTCATGAGATCACTCGCCCTGCTGAGGGGGGGGGTGGGTGAACGTGCGACAAAAAAACGCGCACCATGGGTACGCGGAGGAGTCGATGGTGGTTTTTCTGTCGCCCGCCGACTGTGGGCTCATGCGTCCCACTAATGCAGGGTTTTTCTGTCGCCCGCCGACTGTGGGTTCATACGCCCCACTAGTGTGTCGGAGTTTTAAGTCGTCCGTCGACTTCGATTCGGTTTCACACACCCGTGTCGGGTTTTACGTGCCACCACACGGAGCCTAAGCTCAAGCAGACTATACCCCAAAAGATGTCTCTAGATAGGTGCGATTGGGAATCTTTTTTCTCCGCTTCGTCTTGCCTTCATATAGAAGCGCGATTATTCGGTGACCTCCCTTGTTTGGTGTGCAGTTCTTTGGTTGAGGTGCCCTTGCTCTGACGGTTCCGTCCTTTTACTGCGACATGGCTGAGCCGTAATGGTGGCTGATCACTACGTTCGCAGTGTGAGCGTTAGGAAAACCCTGGTTCTAAAGCTATACTCTTACGTACTTTTAAACAGGTGCGTTTGCCTCGCCGTCGTGCGGGAATAGCTGCGCCGTGATTGAGGGTAGGGGGGTATGGAGTTTGACGATTCTGCACGTAAGATGCAGAAGATAAAAGGTTTGACTATCAAAACCCCCAGCGGTAAGAGCCTCACTCTCACAGAGCCTGTCAGAGCCGATTCGCGGAGTGTTGTCTTCGAAGAAACTAGTGACCAGATGCTGGTCAGGTTGTTTCTTCCTACGGGTTCCGATGCCCTTGACACAGACTTATATGACAGGCTCGGCTTCCTAAGCACGGCCAAGATGCCCGATGATGTGGTTGTCATTGAAGATCTCATCAGGAAACCCTATGTCGGCTATACCACAAGGAAGCCCGAGGGATATCAGCATCTAAGCCCCTTTCTCGTGTTCAGGGGCAATTCGTCTTATAGAAGCTGGTACAACAAGGGACAGGGCCTGCGAGGCAGGCTATCGATTGGCCGTGCAATAGCAAAGCTGTTCTATGAGCTCGAGGGAGCAGGGCTCACCTGTTGCGAGGTGTCAGGGGAAACAGTACTCGTGAGGCCAGGTGGTATGGCCTCGGTAAGAATGCTGGATGCTGGCAGGATGTATGTGGGGGGAAAGATCTCCGCGCCAGTTATTGAGGGGCATTTTTATGCTGCCCCAGAGGTGCTTGACGGGGAAATGAGTCCCGGGGAGCTGTCCGACGACTATGCCCTGGCGCTCATCATATTCGACCTGCTTCACATCAATCGGCCTCGCCCAAACAACGTTGCGACGAGTGCGACCGTGGACAAGTACGATGGCTTTTATCCAATAAGGCTCTTGCGCGAGAAGGCGATGCAGCTTCGGAGCGCCATCCATGATGATCCTGCCTTCACGAACAGCATGAGGGACCTCTTCGATAGGTGCATCTGTGGAGGTAGCGAAGGTAGAGCGTTGCGTCCGTCGGCGCTCGATTTCGAGATAGCGCTTTTAGATGCAAGCAACAGAATTGTGCAGTGCCCGAAGTGTGGGGCGTGGTTTTACCAGCAAAACATGCAGAACGGTCATGACTTGTGCCCATGGTGCAACGCTCACGTGATGCCTGCCCCGAGGTTGGACTTCTACGAAGCGCTGTCCCGGGGGGAGGACTACAGAACGTCAAAACTACTATCAAAGCGACTTGTCAGGAGTTATATCCTTAAACCAGGCATCAACCCCATCCCCAACTACTACGTATTCGGGCAGAGCAGCTCATTTGAAGAGGACGGCATCTTCGATGATTGCCTGACGATAACGAAGGACTCAGAAGGGTGTCGCGCCCTCAAAGCGGATTCGAAGTCGAGCATTACTGTCTATAGGCGTGCGACGAAGAGGGGGTACGGACTCGGAAATGCGAGAAGCATGCGCCTGCAGGAAGGGGACCGAATCTTCTTTGGCGAGGCAGACCAGACGAAGACCATAATTGGGGATGAGACCTACTTCCTTTCGTCAATGGCAGAGTTCAGTGAAGCTTTATGATGAACATTGCAGATATCAGCTCTGCGAAGGGGCAGAAATTCAACCTTGAGTGCTCAAGTCCACCTACATCCTTCAAAGAAGGATCCCTGGTAAGGGTGGATGCTACCCGTCGCGACTGCGTATTCATAGTGAGCCAATACGGCGTGGGGGAGTCTGCTGGGCCAGTAACCTGTTTTGCCAGCAAGCTTACGGCTGAGTATCTCCATGAGTTGGCGCGTGGGGAAGAGTGTCTTGCTTTTCGATGCCTATTCTCCCTCAATGGGGTCGAGGACGATGTGCTTGTGGTACAGGCTTACACCTTCCAGTCGATTACGGAGTACAAGACTCCAATCGAGATAGCCGTAACAGAAGAGCTCGCGAGCCAGCTCCCGATTGACAAAATCAGCCATTCGTACATATGGGGTCAGCTCGGCAATCCAGCCCTGCTGTGCATGAACTACAAGACTGCAAAGAGGCGGAGCGAAGGACTCAGGTTCATCGACGGCAAGAGATACCTCATTGCGGACAGGACCTCAAGAGGGATTGTTGCGACTGGAACCCACTACCTTAGATCCAAGTATGACGTTCCCATCGACATATTCGTTGCGCCCCAAATACGATTCGTTTCAGAATCTGAGAGCATGGGAGAGAATTCCCTGTTCATGGGCGATTTGGACGCAATCTCGAACCCTTCTTCCTATTTTTCCCGATGGGACGCTTATGATCGGCTTAGCAAAAAGTTATCCGATTCGGAAGCGGAAGAGTTCGGTCGCCAACGCTACAGGCTAGTCTCCTCGAGGCGAGAACAGCGGGGCACAAAATATGTTTTCGCAACCGACAGTGAGCTCAATGACGAATACATAGGGCGTGAGCTTGGCGTCCCGGTCCCCGATTCATACCACGGACAAGGCGGAAAAGCCACTGAACGGCTCATGGGAGTTGGCAGGGTGGTTAGCATATCCGGCCGTGAGCTGACGACTCTCAAGGAATATGAGGACGACACCGACTTCATTCCGCCGTCGGGCGACCTGAAACTCAATACTACCGGCGACAGGGTCATCATCAGGCGCAGGGAAGCCGCCCGCGACCGCATGCTTCGCAACCAAACACCCATACCGGGACTTGTGAGCCTAATTGAGAGCGGAAGGTCGGCCTATGAGCTTCCCAGCGCTTGGGGTGCCAACGCAGGTATCACCACGGAGCTGAGGAGAAACTTTCCCCGCGCCTCAACACTCAATGCAGAGCAGTCTGATGCTCTGTCGCTGGCGATTAACACGCCGGATATTGCGGTAATCCAAGGACCGCCGGGAACTGGCAAGACGACAGTTATCAAGGCAATCTGTGAGAGATATCGTGAGATCTTTGAGCGAAGAGAAAGGGAGAGCGCGGAGACCGACCCGGACCATCGGCTGCTGAGTCCGAAGATACTGATCACCAGTTTTCAGAACGAGGCAGTCGATAACGCGATCTCGGACCCTCTCCCGCGAGACATACCTGCCTACAGAAAGACGTCCAAGAGGGCAACGGACGGAAGGAGGAAACAGTACCTCCGCTCGCTAGAAAGATGGTATAACGAGCTGCGCTCAAGTGTGTCCGAGTCCGTCAGCAGCAGTGTGGTACATGACTACGTCGAAAGAAAAAGCGTGCTCGAAGATGAGTTCCTCTCGTTCAAAAACGCTGGAGAGCCGACGGACAAGGCCAAAGAGCTGATTGACAAATACCTTAGCTTCGAAGATGTCCCGTATCCAAAGGACCTTGTAGTTGCTGCCAAGATGATCTCTTCGGGCCTCTTTGGCAATGTTAACGAAGATGAAGAGGATCCCATTGTTGCGAAGATTGAAGACCAACGGACGTCTATCGACGAGTTCGGAGATGGAGGCGCGAGAAGTGCTCGAAAGCTTGCTGCCTATATCAGGATGAACGATGACCTGGATATCTCCGACGCTATCCTGAAGGCCATAGAACTGGTCGGCGAGGATAACTTCACCGAGGACGATTTCATTGCCTATGTCCAAGCCGTTGACGAACTGAAGCAGATGTTTTGTTGTAGCTCCGAAGACGTCGAGCTAGAGAATAGGGAAAGGACCAACGAGTGCATCCTGACCCTGGCAAGCTTTTTCGCCGACCACTACGCCAACACGCTTTCAAGTCTGGACGACAGGAAATCAATCATCCTCTACGAGTTCCTTGAGCATCTGGAACAGAGCTATGAGTCGTTAGTTGAAAAGTATTCGATGACGACTGCTGCGACATGTCAAGCAAGCATGGATTTGCACGAGGCCTCCGACAGAATCTACGACCTTGTAATCGTTGATGAGGCGGCGAGGGCCAATCCCCTCGACCTGTTCATACCAATGTCCATGGGAAGAAAAGTAATCCTCGTGGGCGACCAAAAGCAGCTTCCGCACATGCTCGAACCTGACATTCTCAACTTGCTGGCTGACGAGCTTCCGGATTTCAATCTGAGCGACATCGAAAAGAGCCTCTTCGAGCGGCTCTTCGATATGCTGTCCGAAGGGCAGAGGCCTAAATCAGTCATGCTGACTCGCCAATACAGGATGCACCCAGAGATCTGCCGTTTCGTAAGCGAATCGTTCTATGACGGACTGCTCGAAACTGATAGTAGCGTCACGGCCGATATGAAGTCCTGCTCACCTTTTATCAATGAAGGAAAGCCGCTTGCCTTTATTGATGTCCCCATCACAAAGGGACGGGAGACCGGTGGAGCATCAAAGAGCAGAAAGTGCGAGGTCGATGCAATCGGCAAAGGGGTGAAAGAGATTCTCGGAACGGACAAAGGCCGAAGTGTTGGCGTGATAACGTTCTATTCCGCGCAAGCGAAGTTGATCAAAGACCATCTGATTGGGATGCTTAACGATGAAGAGCGGGACTACGTAGAAGTAGGTACGGTGGATGCATTCCAGGGCAGAGAGTTTGATTACGTTTTGTTGTCCTGCGTGCGCTCAAACTCCCCGAAAGACGGTTCTGCACCAAAGGTGGGCTTCCTCGAGAAGCCAAACCGACTCTGCGTGGCATTCAGCAGGGCGATACGCCAGCTTACTGTTTATGGTGACTCGAACACGGTATGCCAAACCCCGTGCTTCTCTAGGCTGCACGAGATATGTCGTGAGGGAGGTGGCTACCTTGGCTCGTATTGACATCGTAAACATGGGAAACTTCTATCCCAACCCCCAGGCAATCGATGTTGCGCTACCCGCATTCGCCTACGAGTGCGAAGCGAGCTTACCGATGGAGAACTCTCTAGATGCCTACGAGGAGGCAGTGCTCAAGCTTGTTTCGCTTGGTATGAGCCCCAGGAGCATCGCCAATGCTCTCAACGCCTCGGAAAGCATGGTTGAGGTAATTCTCTCTGCTCTCGAGGGAGAGAGGTATGCAAAGAGGAGACCGGGGAAGCCTTGGGAATTGACCGAGGACGGGGAGAAATATCTGGATGGAACCCTCCAAGAAAGAGAATCGTCGGAATCTGTGTACGGATACATGTTCGTTAATGCTATCAAGAAGGAAGTGCTTCCCTATTTCTATAGGGGAGATATCGGCGCCGCGCCGCTCTTTGACATAGGGCGTGATGGTGTGAGCTTACCTTTGAAGCTGACGGTTTCTGGGAGCGAGGAGAAGACGTTTGTCACCACGTCCGTAAGGCAGCCGAGGCTGAGGGCTGCCTATCAGAGGTATTTTCGTAATGTGGACCTAGCTCGGCAACGCGCGAACGGCGACATCACAAGTGACGAAGCGTTTGAGGCTGCACTGGATGCCTTCGACGGCATAAGCTTTTCCGAATCGGAAAGCGAATCATACGGGGTGGCTGGCGAGCGGGACCAAAGTAGTCAGTTGAACGTTAACATGCGCGTCCGCTTACTGAAGAAAGAACCGATAAGCCTCTATCTCCGAATGAGGTTAATTATTAATCCCAAAGCTCCTGGTGGGTATGATGTGGAGTCACCCTTCGACCTTGGAGGAGTTGACAACGGTTACTTTCTTAGGCAGCTGCAATGGCTTGAGCAGACGGGGACTACGTTCGCAAAGGACGAGGAGCTCACGGAGCTTATCTCTCGAGAGGTTGAGAAGATCGGACAGCGCTATGGGGTATCGGAAAAGGACTTCGGGTTCTTCGTCACAGAGAAAATGCCGGCGTTCAGACTAGCCGAGACACGCCAGCCTAACCTGTACCTAGACATGAGACACATCTACTCATCGATGCAGACCCAAGATAGCCTTATGGACAAGGAAGACATTGTCAGTAACATATCCAAGTTTGTGGTCGAAAGACTGTTCAACTCATTCTTCAGGCAAGAAGGCGCTCAACGACTGGGAATGGCGCAATGCCAGGCCCTTAAGGCCATTAGAAGCAGAAGATTTGCCGATTTCAGGGATCAGCTATGCAGTAGGGTGGGTTTGTCAACAGATCGATTCGAACGAAGACTCTCGCAAAAGAGCCTTAGAAATAGTGCGGACAGAATGGACTTTTCCTTCGGAAATAGTATTTCTGAAAAGTACATCAACATGCTGCTTTTCGATTTCATCCTAGGGAATACGAGGATGCATGACTACCTGACGATGTCGGAATCCAACGATAGGCTCGAGAGGCTATATGAGCTCAGGGATATAAGAAACAAGGTCTCTCACGACACCGATACCCCCTTTACTGGGAGCGACTACGACTATTACATGAGTAATGTCTTCGGCACCATTAACGACTTGGCTACCGCCTTATGGAAGGAATGACAGCATGTCCAAAAGAAATAGGAGCAATCGGCATCGGCAGCAGAACAGCCGAAGGCAGTCCCAACAAAGCGGTGGCGGAGCCTTGCAACCTAAAGCGACAGCCGTTGCTACCCAGAAAGCCGAGCCAATAACCCAAGAGACTGTGGCGGCCAGCGCTAACGAGGCCGAGTTCGAGTCAAAGAAAGAGGAGCTCATCAAACAACTAGCGGATGATATTAAAGGTTGGGAGGATGAGCGTGACTCCGTAAAGCGTGAGACTGAAGAAGCAAAAGTCATGCTTACAGAGCTTGACGAAAAAAAGGTTGAGCTGAAGACGGAGTTGGAAGTCCTGCAGACGCAGGTCGAAGACGCGCACAGAGCCCTTGATGATGCCGAGGCCGCGAGGGGGAGGGTGGAAGAAGAAGCCAGCGCAATACGTAGCGAGGCTGACTCTTATGCCGAGGAGACGAGGCGGGCAGTTGATGAGGAGCGCGTCGCCGAGCTTGCCAAGGTGGCAGGCGAGTCGAGGGCCGCTTGGCAAGCCCAGATAGATGACCTTGAAAAGCAGTTTGAGGAACTGGCCGTCAGAGAGAAGGAGCTCGCCTCCGAGCGTCGGAAGCTTGACAGAGATAAGTCAAGGCTAGAGGACGACCAAGAAGCCCTGTCAGAGCTGAGAGGCCTCCTTGTCGCTCGCAAGAAGCGTTATGACGAGGCATCTCCCGCAGCAGTTGTCGCCCTGCAGCTTGAGCTCGATGACGAACGTGCCAAGTACGAGGCTCTAGTCAAGGGGCATGAGGAGCTGTCAAAACGATATGCTGACCTACAGGCCCTCGTTGACTCGATGCGCGCAGAGGTGGCGGACTCTGATGGCGCTTCGAAGACAATCGCTATCGGACAGCTGGTCGATTCGTTCAGGAGCCTTCGTGAGAGGTACGAGAAACTCTCGAGTGTCTATGGCTCTTACCCCGACGACGAGGCGATAGCTGCCCTAGAGGAGAAGGCTCGTAGGGCTGAAGCCCTGGAACGCGAAAACGATGCACTCCTCGATGAAAGAAATCGATATCGCGACGAGTTGGCTGTAGTCGAGAACGAGAGACGAGAGTTGCAGACGATAAGGAGGTCGACCGCAGCGACCTATGCCCTGAACGACCATCTGCTGCGCGAGCTTGAGAGCCACAAGGCAGCCCTTGAAAGCAGGACGGAGGATACCTGCGTGTCGCTCACCCAGGTGGATGTCGAAACGGAGTCTCCTGAGTTTGTTGCTGACGTAAACCACAGGGTCAACCATCCTGGGTTTAAGACCTTAAGGGATATCGTGCAGCATGTTAAGAACTATGCCGGAAGTCGACCTGAAGCTGAGCGTCTGTACTATACGGAAAACGACATCCGCGCCTTCCTCGCCGGCATGTCGGTGAGCCGCCTTGTCATACTGCAGGGAATGTCTGGTACCGGCAAATCAAGTCTGCCGCGCATTTTTGCCGAAGCCATTTCCGGGTTCAACAAGATGATTCCCGTCGAGTCTTCCTGGAGGGACCGCAACGAACTCTTGGGGTACTACAACGACTTCAGCAAGAAGTTCAATGCCAAAACCTTTACCGTAGAGCTCTACAGGAGCGGGAAGGGCCACTGCCGCAAAATCCCGACCTTCATCGTGCTAGACGAAATGAACCTGGCTCGAATCGAGTACTACTTCACGGACTTCCTTTCGATTCTTCAGGAGCCCGATCATGTCAAGTGGCTTGTAGAGCTCGTTTCATCGGACATGAGAACGTTGCCCACCGAGCTTCCGGAGAAAGTACGCGAGGCGATGAGGAGGAGCGATCCGTCTATTTACGAGATATGGGAATCGATTGAGAAGAGCCGCAGCGGAGATCCGGATGCCAGAGTATCCGACAAGGATCGTGACCTCTTGTTTGCGCATCTAGATAAGGCCGATCAGTTGATCGGCGCAAGAGACCTGGTTGATGGACGCAAGATCAGGGTCACAGACAACGTGTGGTTCATCGGCACGGTCAACAGAGATGAATCAACCTTTGAGATTAGCGACAAGGTGTATGACCGCGCGCAGGTTGTTTCCCTCAACAGGAGGGGAGTTCCTGAGGGGAGCTATGGAAGCTCCAGCTCCTCGCCAAGATTTATCTCCGCTTCTTCCCTGCAAAAGCTGTTTGACGAGGCGGTAAGAGATAATGATGTCCACGCAGAAGTTGAGGAAAGATTGGGCGCACTGGACAGCCTGCTCATAGAAAAGTTCGATACCTCTTTTGGCAACCGCATCGTAACCCAGACCAACAGGTTCTCGTCGGTATTCATCGCGGCTGGCGGATCGCTTGTGGATGCCCTTGACTATCAGATATCCACGAAGATTATCCGCAAGGTCATCACCAGCGACGATGAGGAGGCGTTGCTCGATCTTTCCGAGGGGCTCGAAGACTATTCGGAAGCTGCCAGGTTGGTGGAAAAGCGACTGAGGGAACTAAGGAACTGAGCCATCAACCATGAAAGTCTGCTACCACTCTGCCTTTAGATTCGAGGAACTAAAGCCGGATCGCGTTTTCTCCGCGATTCCGACCTTGGCCGCCCTGGAGTTGAGTAAGGATAGGAACGAACCACCTTACGAGCTTCTTTACAATGGGGACCTTATCGACTCCAACACAGAAAGACTCCCCTGCTGCGACAGGGCGGAGCTTATCGTTAAGCAGGGCAGCCACCGATACGTGTATTCGGTTCTTCCTAGCGTAAAGCCCGTTTCTGCGAAATGCATCGGTGCATACGAACAGTTCTCGTTTGACCACAGCCGCCTGGAGACGGATGCAATCCAGGGTGTTTGCGACGGACTTCTGAAGCTATATGCAATCGATCAGAGTACGGAGGTCAGAGACTGGTCGCCTATTTTCGACCAGCTCGACAAGGCGTATGGAGCTTTCAAGGCAATCTGCGAGAAGCCGAAGTCCCATCTCAAGTCAGTGAATGAGATCAGACCAATCGAGACCGTCAAGCGTGTAGGATACGAGTCCATCCCGTACCTTGCTGCTCACAGCGAGGATTGGCTGGCTAGGACTGCCAGCGGGTTGAAACCCGCCCGGCTGTTTTCTAGGGTCGAGGAGGATGACTACCACATCTATGAGAATCGCCTGGTAAAAACCCTTATCGACTTAGTGCTCAGCTTCCTGAGAAGAACCGAAAAGGAGCTCAGAGACCAAAGGGCCCAGCTTAAGGGAATTCTTGACAGCAGCGTGCAAATGGAGAGCTTCGGTTTTGACGCAGACTTCCAAAAGGCAGTCAAAGAGCTGATATCATCAGACAAAAAGGACGACGAGTACCGTTCGAAAAGCCTCGTGCTGATTGAGCGTTTACGGGGTAGGGCCCAGTCCTTGTTGAGAAGGTATAGGTCTCTCCGCAAGTCGAAGCTGTACAGGTATCTGAAGAGGGCTAAGCCGGTAACCAACCCTGTGAACGACACGAACATGCTCCTTATGGAACGTTACTACAGCGTCATCTTCAAACTGTGGAAAGAGATGCACGATGTGATTGCCCCGAGCAACGATGTCGATGACGCGAGGGTCGATTTCGCATCGACCTGCGGTAACTATCTTCTCTATTGCTCGGTCCTGTGTGAATATGCTGCCCATGTTCTCGGGTTCGAACTCAAAGGATCCAAATACGTGAGGGGGCGCGACCATATCTCCTTGGAAATCAACAGCAACGAGGGAGGATGGCTTGATCTCATCATTTCTGATGTTGAACCCCTGTCCTTGCGAATACGTGAGGATTTGCAAGTCCCGTTAGCGGCCGGCAATGCAGCGCATCGCTTTGTGTTCGACGGAGAAAGGCTCTCGTGGCCAAGAGACATCACTGCACAAGAGATTGAATCCCTTTGCGGCATGTTCAAGTCGAAAGAGAGCAGGGGAAAGCAGCAGGCTGCAGAGAGGCGCAGATACGCGTCGCTTAAGCAGGCAATTGACGAGGTGCGAAGGTCGCATCCCAAGCAAAAATGCGCACGCTTCGCGATACTGCCCTTTGCGGTTGAGCTAAGCGCGGATACTCGCACAGCCTTTCGAAAAGCTGTGGAGTCGATGGCCAAAGAGATTCTTTCTAGGCGTCAATACGATTTGGTTGTGGTGGGGATGCCGGCATGCGGCGAGAGCGAGCAAAAACTTACCACCTACGCATTTGGGGATGAGGAAAGACTCTGCTTGTTGCCCCTCTCGATGTTCGACATCAATTCCTTCAGACGCATCCAAAACCTTCTGTATCGGGGTATCGTAGGGCTTGGCAAGGATAGTTGCCCAAATTGTGGCCGTAAGACAATCGGCAGAGACGGCCGATATAGATGCGAAGCGTGTGGTGGTCTTATCCTTACGAATACGATGTGTCCCAATGAGGTCTGTGGATATAGGTATAGCTACATGAGCTATGAGACCCTACAAGCAACTGTTAACAAGATTCGCAGAGTAAAGTCAGATGACTTCTTCCAGTGGGACAGCCTCTACCAGTACAAGAACATAGTCGAAATGCGTGCAACTACAGATAGGGTTAGACCAATTTGCCCCCACTGCGGTTGCTAGAGTAATGACCGCCCGCTGGTCTGAATGGATGCTTACGTGATCCACCAGCGCCTAGTCCTTGCGTTAGGGTTCTTCTCACCTGTGCCCTCGGGTCGGGGTTCCGGGGTGGCGGTGATGGGGACGTGGGTGCATCCCCGATCCGAGTCGGGGCGGAGCGTGTCTGGAGGCACCCGATGGGTGGGCGCCTCGGGTGCTAGTCCTCAAGCCATGACGGGTCGCAGGTCTTGTCGTAGCCCCACATGTGATCCCACATCAGTCCGAATGCGGCGTCGGCGTTCTCCAGCAGCGTCGCGGCGACGGCGCGCGCCCTGCGGTCTTCGTCCCACTGCTGCCATTCCTGTGTCTGCTGCCCCTCCTCAACGACCTCGGCTACGTACTCGGATCCCTCCTCACAGAGGGAGAGGGCTACTGCCTCTGCCCCCAGGCGCTGCGTGCGCCATGACATTCTGTGGACCCAGCGCTTTATGGCTTGGATCCGGGGGCCTTCCCACTTGCCTTTTCAGCGTTCATGACGTCTCCAATCCGGGGCGAGCGCCCTGCCCGCCCCTGTCCGCCTGCTTCCTACCGCTATGCTTCCATGGCTGTCTGCAGATCCTCAACCATGGCCTTGGTGGCATCGCGCACCACCTGCAGGCACTGGCGCATCTCCTCGTCGCTCTTGCCCGACGCCCAGCTCGCCACGTAGCTGAAGCTGTATCCGCTCGTGTCCAGCCCGAGCGCGGCGCTCGCGGCGTAGGCGACGCTCTCGGCCTGCACTTCTCGCATGGCGCGGTCGGGCATACCCTCGGGGTCCCCGTCGTGCAAGCGGCTGTGTGCCAGCTCGTGCAGCGCGGTCTTGACGGTCTGGCCCTCGGGCATGCCCTCGCGGATGGCGATGAGCTTGCCGCGGCGGAAGAATCCGTTGGCGCCTTCGGATAGGTCGGCGACGAACTCGACGGGATAGGCGCTCACGGAGCGGATGGCGCCGAGTACGGCGGCATAGCGGTCCACGCCCTGCGGGACCTCGTCGACGAGGGTCGGCAGGGGCTCGCTCTCGGTCTGGCTGACGTCGAAGATGTGGCCCACGCGGAAGCTGGCCACATGGGCGGTGGCAGATATCTGCATGGCGATAAGCAGGGTGTTGCCCATGGAATAGTCGTAGAACTTGGCGAGACTCCGCAGCCATGACTCCCATCGTTCGGATTGCCAGACGTCGCGCAACAACGTCCTTGCCGAGGCGGTCGAGCGCCTTGCGTGCGCGCTCCTGTGCCCTCTCGCGTGTCTGCTCGCGCTCTGCCTTGCTCATAGTCTCTTCTCCTCTCGGGTGGCGGGTCCGCGCTTCCTGCGCGTGCTTGTCACTCTTGAAGATCGAGGGCTTGCGCCCCGTGGTAGGCGGAGGGCACATAAGCTCTGCGGCAACCTCCACCAATCGCGGCACGGCGATTTGTGTGGGGCTCTGTGGTTCCGTGGGGCTTTGACCGCAGTTGTGTGAGGTATTGTGGGTGGGGTCTGGGGTATGGCTCTAGCATGGGGCGGAATATGGACGAATATGTGAGCTTGCTCACTGTCCAAATGCGTCTGCTCAGATTGCTAAGCTTAGACTTGGGTAACCTATGTTTGAGAAGTCGAGGTTTACGAGCTGGTGGCCGCCGCAGCTTGTTGTATTGGGGAGCAAAATGGCTCTATGGACTGATGGTGGAGACAAGCAACAAAAGGCGTTCGGCTCTTTGACGCCAAGGATATTGAGTGCCGAGGAGTTCTCTACCTATTCCGATGAATTCGAATACATCTTTTCCGATGCCGATATTAGGAACATTGCACTCTCCGGACAGTATGGTGCTGGTAAGAGCTCGGTGATGAAGACATACGAAGAAAACCAACAAGCGGCAGGACACAACTTCGTTCATATTTCGTTGGCCAACTTCAATGAGGTTGAGACTGGAGACGATGGCATTGATGGAGATGAGACGTGCCAAGTCGAGGAGAAGATCCTAACCCATCTTGTCCATCAGCTCGATATAAATAATGCTCCAAAGTCCAGGTTCAAGAAGACCTCGGACAGTGATGGCCTGCATGACATTATTCTTGCGGTCTCGATTGTACTGTTCGCAGTGCTTTCCATCCTGTTGCTTAGGTGGTACGGGAAGGCAGCGATTACGGGGCGGCTGTTTATTCGCGTCATGATTTCCGCTGTCGCATGGATGCTGCTCCTGTTCTCCTTTGTTTACCAGGCGGTTCGCCGAGAGTCTCTTACGGGGGTCCTGAGAAAGCTCAAGTTTGGGGATCTCGAGGTCGACCTCAGCAATGACAACAAAGCTACGCCGCTTGACAGGTATATGGATGACATCGTCTACCTCATCAATTCTTCAAACAAGGACGTCGTTGTCTTTGAAGACCTCGACAGATTCGGTAGTGTTGGCCTGTTTGAGAAACTCAGGGAGATAAACGAGTTGGCAAATGCCACTCGAAAGAATAAGGCACCGTTAAGATTCTTCTATCTCATCAGAGATGGGTTGTTCTCGGAAGCGAGAGATCGTACTAAGTTCTTCGACTTTATCATCCCCGTGGTGCCTTTCGTTGATCCCAGTAATGCAGAATCCATACTCATACAGCGTCTGAAATCCGTGGGTGTCGAAATTGACCAGACCTTCTTGTATCAGCTAGCCCTTTTCATTAATGATCCAAGAATACTGACCGACATCTTAAATGAATTTCAGCACTACGCAACTGCCGTGTTGCCAGCTAACAAGACAAGACTTGCTTCAGACGAGTACGGACGACTTCTTGCGATGATTGCATTCAAGGCGTTGTTCCCTGGTGATTTCGAATTTTTGCAGATAGGACGTGGATGTATCGCAACTTTGTTAGAGAAGAGGCGAATCCTGGTAAGCGAGCTTTTGGAAGTGAACAAAAGGCGAATCGTTGAGATTGATGAGGAGCTCAAAGAGATTAAATCCCTCAATCAACTTAATAACGATGAGCTGACGTTGCTGTACGGGGCTCGTAGTCCTGAATACCCACTTAGCAATTTCCTTAACAGTCAATCTACCCAGCAGACCATGAAGGAAGTCATCAAGGCAATTCGAAAGAACCAACGGGCGGCGAGTCAGCTTGACCAACTGGCGGTGAGGCTTGAAGCTGAAAACAGTGAATATGTTTTGCGAGTTCAGGAGGCAAGTGGTTCTGAACAGAGAAGATCTCTTGTCCTTAGCCATGAAAAGCAGGAACTTGAGCGGCTAGCTATTAATCTTAACAGGATGTGCCTAGCAGATCTTCTTGACTATAGTAACGAAGTAACAGTCGATAAATTCTTTGAGCTGAAGGAACAGGATTTTAAAAGACGGGAGGACTTCAGGGATTGCAATGCTGCATCTATGATGTCGAGTCCTGATTACCCTCTGGTCAAGTTTCTGCTGATATCTGGCATGATTGACGAATCATACAGGAGATATACCAGCTACCTGCATTCAGGCTTAATCGGCCCCGATGATGCTGAGTTCGTTGTGGCTGTCCTTCAGGGTAAGGGTGCCGATGAAGAAAGGAAGATTTACAATCCAGATGCGGTGCTTATCAGGTTGGACGACCGGGTTCTCGGTAGAGTAGGGGCTAGAAACAGGATGCTCTTCTCCAGGCTGATAGAACGAGACGATGAAAAGACAGAATCGTTCGTTAGAGGAATCGGTACTGATGTTGACTTCCGTTTTCTTGCAGAATACATCTGCTCCGAACAGTATAAATGCGAAGTGTTCGAATTGGTTGAACGTACCATACAGATTACAGTCTTAGACCTACTCAATGATGCCCTGCTTCCGATGGAGACCAGACGCGATGTCTGCCACAGGTACATGGCAGACTGCTATGACGCTGCCTGCGATGATGAGTTATCTAGTGGACTTGGCGCATTTGCTTCACGTTACTCGGACTTTCTCGAGGTAAGGGCAGTCGATGATGCCGCGGCCCTTGTAGCTGCGCTTCGACATATTGGCTATAGGCCATCGCAGATAAACCTTGAAACTGCAAACGATATGCTCTTGGAGGTCGTGGTCAGTGGCGGGCTATTCGAGCCAGATGCCACGCTCGTGAACGGCCTTTTAGTCAAGGCCGACGGTGCCGACAATCCTCTCGAACTGGGCAAGCTAATCACTGCCGTGCAGGATAGGATTGGGTCTGATTTCTTCGAGGCCGTTAATCGGAACCTCACCCTGTTTGTGAGCACGGTAATAGCGGACGATCCCTCGCGTGAGCTGCACGACAGCGAGGCCGCCATTGTTTGGATTCTGTCGAGTAATGGTATCAATGACGAGCTTGCTGAGGAATATGCAAAACTGGAGCACGGCGAGAAGCTGCAGAGCCTGGAACACCTGGTAAACGCCAAGAGGAAGACGTTGGCAATCGAATGCAACCTGACCGCCTGCAACGCCGCAAACGTCCTTGGCTACGTCAACACAGTGCAGTCGGTTGACCAAATAATTGTCGATTATCTCGAGGAGAACGGCCTTCCTAATGACCTCAATGGTGAGGGGTGCAGGGTCGCCCTCGGTTCAAAAAACGCCTTGACGGATTTCGCTGCAACAAGTGCAGCCAACATATCCGCACAAATGCTTAGCTTGATTGCCATCATGACCAAGACCCATTACCCGGAGTTTAGGCTAGAGAATGTGCCCGATGACCGCATGCTAAATTTGATTGACCTTGACTGCATCGAAATGAACGCCGACAACCTATGCTTCCTTCGTGTCCACTATGGTGATCTCGTTCACGATTTCACTAAGCGGGATTACTCTAGCTACATTGATCTGGTCATGACGGACTCCTCCCTCTTTGAGCGGGACGAAGCGGTTGGCTTGCTTGCTGAGGATTCCATTCCTGAAGACGATAGACTGTTACTGATGGAGGGCCTTAGTGGGGTTCTCAAGGTTAGTTCCCGCTATCCCGACAAAATCAATGCTGAAATTGTCAGGAACCACTTCAATCAGAATGACTGTGAGGAAATCATCGGAATGTATGATTCCTCATCAGCAACCTTGAAGGAAGCGATTGTTAATCAGCTTGTCAGGGGCGTAGGAACGAGGGGGTTGATAACCTACATATTGTCAATGCCCTTGCTGCTCGAAGTCCTTAAGGAGGAGCCAAACAAGTCTGGCACACGCGAGTTACTCGTCAGAGAACTTAAGATTGCGCGGCAATCAAAGCCCTCCCGGCTCGAGGTGAAGCGTTGTCTGGCAGCTTGTGATTGGGGTGCCCTTGCGGAGGCGCTGGACAAGTCAGGAAAGAAGCTAGGGCGAGATGAAGCGGACAGTAGTATTATTCAGGCGCTTACAGAGCTCGAAATGATATCCGACAAATCGAGGCTTGGTTCTGATGGAAAGTGGTTGATATACAGGCGCGGCTTGCAGCCTTTCGACTAACTTCGTCGACTAGCGATTAACTTCTATCCTGTCGCACGCGAAATGGGTGGCGGGACCCATTACTGCTCACAACACATACGGCTATCATCCTTATATAAGGTTTATGCCTTATAGAGGAGGTCCTGCTCATGCCTGATGAGCAGGACCTTCGCAAGATCATGCTAGACGGCAACAAGACAGAGCGAATCATCTTCGGGATGACCCCCGATCTCAAAGGGCTGTCCAATTTATGTCCAAGGAGAGGCGTATGACTGTCTCGGCATATATCACGTTGCTCATCGTGGACGATGTCCTGCTCCAGAAGGAGTTGCTGCCCGATGGCTGCAGAACGTGGGCTTGACAGTGTCTGCATTACTTGCGAACAGCTGCTCATGCGCGAGATGCGCACGACCTGCTGACGGGACAGTACAGGCTCATCGCCGACTGCCTGGAGGTCCCCCAGGCTGATCCACTCTGGTCTGTTGGCAAGTGGGGAGTTGTCCCTAGTTGATGCCGACTTAGTTACGGTTTCGTTTAACATGTTTTCATCAGCTGCTCTCGTTCATCTAGTACGATGATTGAGAGATATGCCGTCGAGGATCCCCCCATGCGTCTCTTGCGCGTCTCCTCATCCAGGGCGTTGGGCTCCTTTCTCATGAGCTTGGGCGGCTTGGCGGATCTGGTTATGAGCATGGAGGCGATGCATTCCTGCTCCTGTGCAAGGTAGAAGAGCGCTTGAGGGTATTGTGCACGCATGTTACCGTTTCAGTCGCCAGTCCTTCCAACAGTATCCTCTGACCCATCTTGCAGATCATGTTGTTCGTTACTTTGTCGAGCAGTAGTTTCCTGGGTATCAAGGAAAAGGTTCACTTTTCCTCGTGCAGCCTCAATTGGGTTCATTTTTCCGTTTGAGCAAAAAATCAACTGGGCTTTTGTGAAGCCAAAAGTGAATTAGGAACCCTTTTGGCGCGAGGTGAACGGTGGAGCTTTTTCGTGCAAAATCGGACAGAATCGCTAGCTCATCACCGCTCGTTGTCGGCTGCGTGCTACCATACGTCTATAAAGGGGGGCTGGCGCACGCCGGCTGAGATTGGATCCAGTGCGACCCTGACCCGTAGACCTGATCTGGGTAATGCCAGCGTAGGGACCAGCGCATACGAGGGGTCCCGCAATGGCGCGGGACCCTTTTCCTGCGCCGGAAAGGAGAGCAGATGAACTGCTCTGTAGCAATTCAGTATCTTCCCATGGATACCACCAGCGATGAAGAAACTTGCCGTATTGTAGACGCGGTCATTGCCTACATCGACTCGACAGGGCTGGACTATTTTGTTGGACCCTTCGAGACTGCCATCGAAGGCGATTACGATGCGTGTATGGAGTGCGTCAAGCAATGCCAGCTGGTAGGTGCCGCTGCGGGCTGCGGGCATGTAATGACGTATGTCAAGATTGATTACAAGCCCACGGGTGATGTCATGTCCACTGAGCACAAAGTGGGTAAATATCACACGGATGACCCCGAGTTTGCGGCGGTCAAAAAATCCGCTGCGTAATCGTCAACTCATGTTTAGTTTCTCAAGCAAAACTCATCGTCGGCGTCTTGTGGTGCCTAGCATAGCCATCATTGCTTTGCTTGCCTTTTGGCAACTCGCCTGCTCGGCGGGTTGGGTGCCAGGCTTTATGTTGCCCAGTCCCATCCAAGTGGTGCAAGCACTCATCTACGATGCTGCTCTGCTTGCTAGCCACTCAATAACGACACTAATAGAAGCGGCTTTGGGTCTTGCCATCGGCGTGGCGCTGGGTTTTGTGGTTGCCGTGCTGATGGATCGCTTTGAGACGGTAGCCCTTGCGCTCAATCCTCTGGTAACGATCAGCCAAACGGTGCCTACGGTTGCCATTGCTCCTCTGTTAGTGCTGTGGTTTGGCTATGGCCTTGCGCCAAAAGTTATCCTCATTGTTATTTCGACCTTCTTTCCGATAACGGTGTCGCTGGTTGCAGGATTTCGCTCGGTAGATCCTGTTCTCATTGCACTTATGCGTACGATGGGTGCCTCGCGGATGCAAGTGTTTATCAATGCAAAGCTGCCTGCTGCACTAGAGTCTTTCTTCTCTGGATTACGTATTAGTGCTACATATGCCATCGTCGGTGCTGTTATCGCTGAGTGGCTCGGTGGTTTTGCGGGGCTTGGCGTTTATATGACTCGTGTCCGCAAGTCATTTTCGTATGACCGAATGTTCGCCGTAATTCTTCTTATTTCAGCTTTGTCGCTGCTGCTCATGAGGGTTGTTGATCTTATGCAGCGATTGGTAATGCCTTGGCTTAAGGCAGAAAGGAACGACCAATAATGAAGCAAATCAAATTTTCTCAGGGTATTTCTCGCCGTAATTTTCTTGCTGCTAGTGCAACTGCGGCAGGTAGTTTAGCGCTTATCGCCTGTGGTGCTCATACGGGAAAAGAAAATGCAGCAAGCGGTTCTAGTGCGGCTCAAAAAACAACAAAGCTGACCTTTTGCCTAGATTACACACCCAACACCAATCACACGGGCATTTATGTTGCTGCTGCAAAAGGTTACTTTGCCGATGAGGGCCTTGAGGTGGAGATTGTGCAGCCTGCCGAAGACGGCGCTGATGCAATGATTGGTACTGGTCAGGCTCAGTTTGGTGTGTCCTATCAAGACTATATTGCTAACGATATTGCTGGAGGCAATACAGGCATTACGGCGATCGCCGCGATGGTACAGCACAACACCTCAGGCATTATGTCTCGCAAGGAAGACGACATTACTCGTCCCAAGGCGTTGGAGGGTCATAAGTACACCACCTGGGAGATGCCCATCGAGAAAGCTACCATGAAGCAAATCGTCGAAAAGGATGGAGGCGATTGGTCCAAGGTGTCCTTGGTACCCTATACCACCAACGACGATGTTGCGGGCCTTCAGTCAAAGATGTATGACGCCGTGTGGGTATACGAAGGCTGGGCCGTACAGCAGGCTGCCCTGCAGAAAGTCGATGTGAACTACTTTTCCTTTATCTCAATTGACGAGACCTTTGACTATTACACGCCTGTTATTGCAGGTAACGTTGACTATATGAAGAAAAACCCTGACGTTGCCAAGGCGTTTTTGCGTGCAGTCAAGAAGGGCTATGAGTTCTGTGTTGACCATGTAGATGAGGCAGCAGATATTTTGTGCAAGCAGGTACCCGAGCTCGATGCTGACTTGGTAAAGAAGAGCCAAGAATTCCTTGCAGGCCAGTATACGGCTGACGCTACTAGCTGGGGCGTTATTGATCCTGCTCGTTGGAGCAGCTTTTATAAGTGGCTCAACGATAATCAGTTGGTAGAAAAAGAGCTTGATGTAAATGCGGGCTTTGATGCTCAGTACCTCGAGGCATAACTATGAGTTCTGCAGCCTTTGAAAATGCTCCTGTTTTTGCAGATGGTATTATGACGGCGCCTGCCCTGGAAGCGCAGCATCTGAGCTTGTCTTGGGACGGGTCACACGTTGTTGTAGCCGATGTAAATATTACGGTGGGTACTGGTGAAACCGTCTGCATGGCGGGGCGTTCAGGCTGTGGAAAAACTACGATTTTGCATGCTTTAGCTGGGCTTACACAACCTATGGAGGGACGAGTTCTGCTTCATGGGAAAGATGTGACAGGCACTCCAGGTCATGTGAGCTACATGTTTCAAAAAGATTTGCTTATCCCCAGCAAACGGGTGTTGGACAACGTGTGCCTGCCGCTGACGCTCAAAGGTATGAGCAAAGCGGCGGCGCACAAGCAGGCCCGACCGTTGCTGGGGCGTTTTGGTTTGGCTAATACCGAGGATAAGTGGCCATCGGAACTTTCGGGTGGCATGCGCCAGCGCGCTGCTTTTTTGCGTACGTACCTGATGGGCAATGATGTGATGTTGTTGGACGAGCCGTTTTCGGCACTCGATGCAATTACCCGCAAAGACCTACGCGAATGGTTTGTGTCGGCAAGTCGGGAGCTTGGCGTGGCATCGCTGATGATTACTCATGATGTAGATGAAGCAGTTGCCGTGGCAAGTAAAGTGTATGTACTGGGGGGAAATCCATCTGCAGGAAAACCAAGTCATATTGTGGGTGAGGTTTTGGTACAGCGCGAGACAGGGCCGAGTGGCGTTGACTTTGAGCTCACTTCTGCTTTTTTGGAAGCAAAGCGCGCGGTTCTTGCCCTGCTTAACAGGTGATTTACGCTTTCTCCTTCTGCCGCATTCGCAAATGCAGATGGTTCACGTTCCTGTGGCCCCTTGCGCAGATGGTTCACGTTTCGGCATCCATTAACAAAGACGGTTCATTCTTCGGGTTTTCATAAATGCTGACCTGCGATTTTGTGGAAGGACAGACCGAAGCTTGAACCATCTGCGGAGCAGTGGATCAGTGCAACGGAGCAGTACGAAAACGATTACTTCATAGAATCAAAAGGATCACTGGGTGTTGCACCATAGGGTGTGCATGGCTGCGGGCACTGATAGCTGTAGTCACCAAACGCTAAAATCGGTAAGAAGATAAATGGCAGCAAAATAATGCCAACGGCAAACCCAACGCCTTCGCCAAATGCTGCCGCTAGATGTACCATTGTGATAATCCAAAGCACAAGGATTGATAGCGAAAGTAGCCCTGCAGTGGCAATTATCAAAGAAGAGCTATTTGGGGTAATGGCCTTGCTTATAAGGGTGTCGGCTACAGTCACCGCAACCAATGCAATGGTAATTTTGTCATCAGAGTTGGCAATTTTGCCCAGAATATAGCTGTTGTAGTAAGGAACAATTGCAGACCAGCCTGGCTTTCCCGCCTTGGTAAAAATCTTCCACATGGCGATGATGACGAGTGCCGCAAGTACTAAGACAATAAGAAGAAAGACTCCCAGAATACCCATAATGCCCAGAACAAGACTTGTAGTCGTATCGTCCATGATAATCCTTTCTACGGGTTACCTTTACTGTCTACACGACTTGGTAAGATAGTACACGAACCCGAATTCCGAAGCAAATTTTAGCAAATAGGGTCATCTACCTGTGTAGATG